>NZ_JAXDRQ010000025.1:0-13509 GCF_034090965.1 Absicoccus sp.
AATTCAGCCTTCATATAATTTAGACTCCAATCTAGAATTTTTTAAAGTTCTTGGAGCAGCTCCAAAAACTCTAATTGAATTCACTAAAATTATCGGAGATTTATTGATGAATTGGAATCCACTGTTTTATCTGACGCTTACGCTCTTACGAACCTAAAAAAAAGAGGAACTAGTCCTCTTCTAACCGCTTCTTTAACATATCTTTTAATAAATAGATATCTTTACTTGACATAAATAGGTAAACAGCAGGCCCCATGGTTTCTAATATTGCCGCCGATGGTTCATCGACATCCAACAACCGTCCCTTAGGACACAATGCCAATAGATCTTGAATCGTTACTGTAATATCCGGCGTTTCACGAACGGCATTTTTGGGAAAATCACACAATACAACTTCATCCGCCATATTTAGACTATCCGCAAATCCTTGTAGAAAATATTGTAGACGACTATAACGATCCGGTTTGTACAAAGCGATGACCTTCTTACCGGGATACTTTTTACGAGCAGCATCGATCATATAACGAATCGCCGTCGGATGATGTGCATAATCATCAACCAAGACAGAATCCTTAACTTCTTCGACTACACTTCTTCGAGCAATGCCTTTAAACGTCTCCAAACCATCAACGATATCTTCCACTTTCATGCCTAAACTATGGGCCAGCGCAAAACATCCCAAAGCATCTTGCAAGAACGTAGATGAAGTCTCGTGCAAAGAAATATGTGCGATTTCTTTTCCTTCGTGTTTTACATCAAAATGCATACCAAATGGTCCTTGTTCAATATGAATAGCTTGATAATCATTGCCATCCTTGAGACCATAAGTAACCGTAGGCACATGATATTTTAATGTAGGTAGCCAGGGATCATCTCCAAAATAAACGATCTTCTTCTGGACTTGATCGGCAAATTGTTGAAAGGCGGATACATAATCATCCATATCTTTATAGTAATCGATATGATCCAATTCCACATTGGTAATCAATGCATAATCGGGATGATAGCACAAAAAATGTCGTTTAAATTCACAAGATTCAAACACAAAATATTCGCTGCCCTTAGGCATATGGCCATGTCCATCCCCAATCAAGTAACCTGTTTTCGCATAACGAGGAAGGATCCATCCTAAAAGTCCTGTCGTTGTGCTTTTTCCATGAGTTCCTGCTACGCTAATGGATTCATAATTTTTCGCAAATTCACCAAGAAAATCAAAGTACCAATAAGCTTGTACATTTGGGTTTTCTTGTGCTGCCTTAATTTCTGGATTGCTTTCATCAAATGCACCACCCATGATGACGATATCCCCATCATGAATGTTCTTGGCATCGAAGGAGCCAAACGGAATGTTTCGTTCTGTTAATCCATCTTGCGTAAAAATATATTTGTCGATATCGGAACCAGTCACTGGATAGCCTTCGTCATGTAAAATACAGGCCAAAGCGGCCATTCCTGTTCCTTTGATTCCTACAAAATGATATGCCATAGTTTCACCCCTTAGTTTTTAGAAGCAAATAACTTCTCTTGTTTTGGCTTTTCTTCTTCGTTCTTTTCTAAGATGTCATCTAACGCAATGGCTTCGGTTTCATCTTTTGCTTTTTGACCCACCGTATCTGGGTCCTTACGAGGAATTTCGTTTTCTTTTCGATAGCTTGGAATGTCTTGACCAAACATTGGTGAAATAACTTGTTCAAAAGAAGAAGAGACAACAGGTTTTTCTAATTCCACTGCATTATGGATCTTATCATACTCTTTTTTATCATCCGCCGTATTCCCAAAGATGGGACTCATGATACTTTGATAATTATATTCTTGTTGTTTTTTACGTACAGGTTTGGCATCTTGATTTAATTTACTACGATCAAAATGATACGGTTTCTTATAAGTCGGACTCGTGTCTTTTTTTTGCACTTTTTGAATATCTAAAGCGCCAAACTGCGTAGCTTTCTTTTCTGGTACAGGATCTAAAACAACATCGGCTAACGAAACAGGATCCGGTTGTTGTACAGGTTGTGGTTTTTCGGGTTCCACCACGGTTGGTTGTGGACTAGGTTCCGCTGCTTTTTTTGGTTCTTCCTTTACTTCTTCTTCGATTTCTTCTTGTTCGTCATCGATATCTTCATCAAAAATAGATTTCATTAAATTCTTAAATTTTGGCATTTCCATACTCCTTTTCCACCGTCATCGCTACATAATCCATCACTTCTTGTTCGGTTTTTCGAAAGGGTGTCACAAACCGACTGATTTCATGACCATCTCGATAGGCAATAAAGCTTGGTACGCTTTGTATTCCAAGGTCTTTACAAAGATCCAACAATTCATCTCGTTGTACTTGATAAAAGGATACATCGGTAAATTTGGGTTGGATATGTTCGATGACCCTGTCCATTCCCACACAATCCGAACATCCCATGCCTGTGAACAAAAAAACCGAAATCGAATCTTGCAGCATGGTTTTCACATAAGCTTCATTTGTATGTATCGGCTTCATTATATCACCGTTTCCAAACACAACGATAAATTGGTTGCCCTTTTGCGACAAATTTTTCTTCGTATTCCGTTTCGACATCTTCTGGATGTGGTTCTTTTCGATAATCCACATTCACTTCGATCATCTGAAATCCCGCGTTTTGAAATTCAATCAAAGAATATTCAAACAATTTCGCATTATCCGTTTTCATTTGGATTTGTCCATCCTTTGCCAATACTTCTTTGTATTGTTCTAAAAAACGCGTATTTGATAATCGCCGTTTCGCATAGCGTTTCTTTGGCCATGGATCCGAAAAATTCAAATGAATGACATCGATTTCCTGCTTTCCGAACCATTCATTCAATGTTTGTGCATCTCCACGAATCAAACACAACTTGCCTTTTTCGGTATCTGTATCATATTTTTTGGCTGCAACACCGGCTGCACTATCATTTTTTTCAATGGCTACAAAACCTTCTCGCGGATAGAGCTTTGACATACCTAATGAATAATTGCCTTTACCACAACCTATTTCTACATGAAGAACTTCCGTATCTAAGAATTGCTTCCATTTCCCCATGTATTGTTCCGGTTCTTTGATACGGCATTTCGCCTGCTCTAAATATTCAACGGCCCATGGGATCTTTCGCATTCGCATGATGAGTTCCTCCTTATACACGACGCTTATTTTACCATAACTAACTTGGAAAACAAACTGAATCACTTCACAAAAAAAGACTTGTATCTTTCAACAAGTCTTATGCTTCTTCTTTCTTTGGTTGATCTTCCGTTTTAGGTTTTGGCAATAATGCCTTTGCACTTACATTGATTCGACCTTTGCGATCAATTTCGGTAACTTTGACATCAATGGTATCCCCAATCTTCAATACATCTTCTACCTTATCAATATGATGATGGCTGATCTTGGAAATATGAAGAAGTCCATCTGTATTGCCAAATAAATTGACAAAGGCACCAAATTTTTCAATACGAACAACCTTAGCCGTATAGACATCGCCAACTTTCGCAACACGTACAATGTTATTGATCAATTCTTTGGCTTTATCGATAGCGGCTTGATCCATATGATAAATCACCACATGACCATCATCATTGATATCGATCTTGACATTGTCGCATTTTTCAATGATTTCATTGATCATCTTTCCACCTGGACCAATCACATCTTTGATCTTTTCTGGATCAATCTTCATTGTGCCCATTTTCGGTGCATACGGACTTAATTCCTTGCGAGGCTCTGGAATAGCTGCCAACATGTTATCGAGAATTTCTAAACGCGCTTTATGAGCCTGTGCTAATGCTTCCTCAAAAATATCTCGAGTGATTCCTGTTGTTTTAATATCCATTTGTAAAGCTGTAATGCCATTTTTGGTTCCAGCAACTTTAAAGTCCATATCACCAAAATGATCTTCCATTCCTTGGATATCTGTCAATACCGTGTATTTTCCGGTTTCATCATTCATGATCAATCCCATCGCAATCCCAGCAACAGGGGCTTTGATTGGAACACCAGCTGCCATCAATGACATCGTGCCCGCACAAATACTTGCTTGTGAGGAAGATCCATTACTCTCCATGACATCAGCAACTGTACGAATGGTATATGGGAATTCTTCTTCCGATGGTAATACTTGTTTTAAAGCACGTTCACCCAAAGCACCGTGTCCAATTTCACGTCGTCCTGGACTGCCCATACGACCAGTCTCACCTACACAATAAGGAGGGAAATTATATTGATGCATGAATCGTTTGGATTCATTGGTCGTTAGGTCATCAATAATCTGATTTTCATTCAATGCACCCAATGTTGTAGTGGATAACACTTGTGTCTCACCACGTGTAAACAATGCCGAACCATGGACACGAGGCAACAAATCCACTTGTGAATTCAATGGACGAATTTCATCAATTTTACGTCCATCGGGACGAACTTTGTCTTCAATGATCAAACGACGGACTTCATCGGCTTCAATACCATGACAAATTTCACGTGCTTGTTTGATCGCATTGGCTTGTTCTTTTTCTGAAGCATATTCTTTCGCTTCGATCATCGCTGCTGCCTCATCGGTCAATTCATCAATTTTATTGTAACGATCCAATTTTTCTTTAATGGATACAGCTTCACGAATCTTGGCTTCATAGCCTTCGCGTACGGCTGCATCGACTTCTGGATCGACAGTGTACAAATCAATTTCCCGTTTTGGTTTGCCACAAGCTTGAATGATTTCTTCTTCAAAAGCGCATAATTTCTTTACTTGTTCATGTCCAAACATCAAGGCTGCCAACATATCTTCTTCACTGACTTCTTTGGCACCAGCTTCTACCATGTTTAAGGCCTTGGCCGTACCAGCAACCGTTAGATCAATATCACTTTGTTCTTGTTGAGCTACCGTTGGATTGGCAATAAACTCGCCATTGACACGACCGACGTGCACACCGGCAATAGGACCATTAAATGGAATATCCGAAATACACAAAGCCAAACTAGCACCAAACATTGCTGCCATTTCACTTGGATAATCGGGATCGACGCTCAATACTGTATTGACAACTTGCACTTCATTACGGAAACCTTCTGCAAATAAAGGACGAATCGGACGGTCGATCATACGTGCTGTTAAAGTGGCATGTTCACTTGGACGTCCTTCTCTTCGTAAAAATCCGCCTGGAATTCTTCCAACCGAATACAATTTTTCTTCAAAACTTACTGTAAGCGGGAAAAAATCAATACCTTCTTTGGCTTGATGACTCGCACAAGCGGTTGACAATGTGACTGTATCTCCATAACGAACGATGACTGCTCCATCGGCTTGTTTTGCGATTTCCCCTGTTTCTACTGTGATCCCCCGACCACAGAATTCAAAATGAAACTCTTGTTTCGCCATATTTTTATTTTCACCTCATTTAACCTTATGAATCGTAACATAGAAATCTAAAAAAAGATAGAAAAAAAGTAATCGACAAGCGATTACTTTCTCAATCCTAATTCAGCAATAAGTTTTTTATAACGATCTAAGTCCTTACGTTGTAAGTAAGCTAACAAATTCTTACGACGTCCAACCTTTTTCATCAAACCACGTTGTGAATGATAATCATGTTTGTGTTCTTTGAAATGTTCTGTTAAACGGTTGATTTCAGCGGTCAAGATGGCCACTTGAACTTCTGGAGAACCTGTATCTCCTTCATGAATCGCATACTTTTTGATAATTGCATCTTTTTCAGATTTCAGTAACATAATATCCTCCTCTTACTGTCCTTTTCTACCAAGCAAAGGGTCGGATGTTCCCTGTTCCTAGTACAAAAGCGAAAATATGGTATCATGAATCTTCCAAAAAATCAACTAAGATCGTATTTAAGATTTCTAGACCCGCAGGCGTACAAACACATCGACCATTCTGAATCTTCAAATCATTTGCATATTTCTTCAATACTGGTTGATATTCTTTTTCAAAATCCCGATGATATTTTTGATTCCAAGCTTGCACATTCAAGCCAAAAGATGTCCGTAAACTCATCATGATGGCTTCAAAAGGAGGGTCGGACTCTACATATTCGCGAATCGATCCATGTTGGATATAGTCCTGCACTGACGAATTGTGATCGTATCGTTTCCCGTGGATCCTTCCAGAAGCGCCACATCCGATGCCCACAAAATCCGAATCGTCCCAGTAACATAAGTTATGTCGCGAATACATCCCATTTTTACAATAGGAACTAATCTCATATTGCTCATATCCTGCATTTGTTAATTCTTGTCGAATTTTTTCATACATATCGGCTTCCAAATCCGGATCACAAGGGGCAATGCCTTGTTTGCCAAAGATGGAATGGGGTTCGATCTGTAAAGAATAGATGGATAAATGAGGAAGATCCAATCTTAAAAAAGTATCCAGATCTCTTTGAAGATCGGCCATTGTTTGTTTCGGCAAGCCATACATTAAATCAATGGAAATATTTTGAATTCCATGATCTCGACAATATTGGATGCACTGAAAAATATCTTCCGGTGTGTGCTTTCTTCCTAATGTATCAAGTATCGATGGTTGAAAAGATTGGACACCTAAACTAATGCGATTGATTCCCCATTGGGCATACATCTGAATTTTTTGTTGCGTTAATGTTTCTGGATTGCATTCAATGGTCCATTCATAGTTTTGGGCAAGATATGGCTGAAAACGTTTCACAATGGGTTCTAACATCGAATTCGATAAACTGCTTGGTGTTCCACCACCGAAATATAATGTTTCAATAGAAGAAAACGAAAGTGAGTCGATTTCTTCTAACAGTCGATCCAGCCATTTTTTTTGCATCGATGTGTTGGTTTTATAACGAAAAAAATCACAATAGGCACAAATGGAATCACAAAACGGTATATGCACATACACATGCATCAGTCATCATCCATCGAAAGAACAGCCATGAAAGCTTCTTGAGGAATTTCGACAGAACCCACCATTTTCATTCGTTTCTTTCCTTCCTTTTGTTTTTCTAAAAGCTTTTTCTTTCGTGAAATGTCACCACCATAACATTTTGCCAAGACATTTTTACGTAAAGCTTTGATATTGGTACGTGCAATCACTTTGCCACCAATGGCTGCTTGTACAGGAATTTCAAATTGTTGACGAGGAATGAGTTCTTTCAATTTTATCGCCATCGCATTGCCGCGATTAAACGCAAAATCTTTATAGACGATGGTCGATAAGGCATCGACAACTTGTCCATTTAATAAGATGTCCATCTTTACCAACTGGGATGGTCGATAGCCAATTAATTCATAATCCAAAGAGGCATATCCTTTGGTTGCACTTTTCATCTTGTCAAAAAAATCAAAAATAATTTCGCTCAATGGTAATTCATAAACCAACTGCATGCGAATGTCATCTAACACTTGTAAATCGACATATTCACCGCGTTTTTTCTGACACAATTCCATCATGGGTCCTACATATTCATTTGGAACCAAGATTTCTGCTTTGACATAGGGTTCTTCAATGCGATTGATCTTTTGCATCGGTGGTAACGCACTGGGATTATCAATAGCCTCCATCGTACCATCGGTTTTATAAACATGATAAATAACTGAAGGACTGGTCGCAATCAATTGCAGATTGTATTCGCGTTCTAATCGTTCTTCGACCACATCCATATGCAGCAAGCCTAAAAAACCGCAGCGAAAGCCAAATCCTAAAGCTTGTGATGTTTCTGGTTCAAAATGGAGCGAGGCATCATTTAGTTTTAATTTTTCTAATGCTTCTTTTAGATCATCATATCGTGCATTATCTACTGGATAGAGCCCACAATATACCATAGGATTCATTTCACGATATCCTTGCAGTGGCTGATTAGCTGGATGCAAAGCATTGGTGATCGTATCTCCAACACGCACATCTTCGATATTTTTTATAGCAGCCGAGATCCATCCTACATCCCCTGTATTTAACTGAGACTCGGTAACTTCTTTTGGGGTATGGACACCAACTTCTAAAACTTCATATTCTGCTCCTGTAGCCATAAAACGAATCTTGTCATGGGGCTTGATCGTACCATTTTTTATGGAAACAAACGCAATGACACCGCGATAGGAATCATACAATGAATCAAAGACCAAGGCTTGTAACGGGGCTTGCGGATCACCACTAGGAGCCGGTAGATCATGGACGATTGCCTCTAAGACTTGATCTACATTTTTTCCCGTTTTCGCTGATATTTCTACGGCATGCGAGCAATCCAAACCAATCAGATCTTCAATTTCCTTTTTAACAACTTCAGGTTGTGCACTAGGAAGATCGATCTTATTGATGACAGGAATGATTTCCAGATCATTTTCTAAGGCTAGATAGACATTGGCTAAAGTTTGTGCTTGAACGCCTTGTGCCGCATCCACAACCAAAATGGCTCCGTCACAAGCTGCCAATGAGCGAGAAACCTCATAGGAAAAATCGACATGACCGGGTGTGTCAATCAAATGGAAAAGATAGTCTTCGCCATTTTTGGCATGATAACGAAGCTGAACCGCATTGAGCTTAATGGTGATACCACGTTCTCGTTCCAGATCCATAGAATCCAAGATCTGATCCTTCATTTCTCGTTTTTCTACCGTTTGTGTCAATTCCAAGATACGATCAGCCAAAGTGGATTTTCCATGATCGATATGGGCAATAATTGAAAAATTTCGTATATGTTTTTGGTCCATGTCTACTCTCCTATTCCACTATTTTGCCAACGAAATTACGTCCTTGACCATTATAAAAGTCTTTGGCCTTCATGAGTGGTTTCCCTTCCATTTGGCAAGCACCACATAACAAGATTCCTTCATGTAAAGCAAACGCATATTGGTCTTCTTGCAAACCAAGAATCGTTCCCAAAGGTTGGGTATGACCCACTTGATACGATGGTTGAAATACCTTTAGCTTTTTCTTACCTATATATATGTAGGCTCCGGGATGATCCGACAATGCCCGGATTTGATTGATGATTCGTTGATCTTCTTGATTGAGATCAATATGTTCTTCGGCTTTAGAAATGACAGGTGCATAACTGACCAAGCTTTCATCTTGATCGATATATTTTGCCTGATCCGAACAAATGAGATCAAAATCTTTGATCAATAACTGACCGGCTGCTTTTCCCATTTTTTCAAAAACGGTAGTCGATGTATCCATCGGTGAAATTTTCACGATTTGAGTATCTAAGACGGGACCAGCATCTAAACCAGAAACCATTTTCATCAATGACATGCCACTCATTGTTTGTCCATCCCAAATGGCTCTTTGAATAGGTGCACCACCACGATATTTTGGCAATAATGAACCATGTAGATTGACGCATCCATACGTAGGTGCCATCAACACTTCATTCGGTACGATCTGTCCATACGCACATGTAACGATCAGATCGGGTCGTTGATCTAAAATAGGTTGATAGTCTTCTTTTATTTTATAGGGTTGAAAACAAGGAATCTGATATTTTAAAGCGAATTCCTTTACAGGAGAATATTGGAGTACGTGTTTCCGTCCTACACGTTTATCGGGCTGGGTAATGACCATGGATACTTTGATATTCGCATCGAACATAGCTTGTAGAACATCGGCAGCAATTTGCGGTGTACCCATAAATAATACTTGATTTTCTGACATCGAGCATGCTCCTTTCAACTTGCCTATTATACCTTATTTTTGCACTCTTGTGTTGCAAAGAAGAAGAGAATTTGCTATAATCCTTTTGCGATTTATGTCAGGAGGTGCAGTCCATGCCACAGATTCAATCAAAGAAAAAACGTGTAAAAACCAACAACAAAGCGCATAAGTTGATGGTAGCCAGAAAATCAGCATTGAAAACAAGCATCAAAAAAGTATTAACTGCTGTTGATGCTCAAGATAAAGAAGCTGCGATTGCTGCTTATAGCGAATGCTGCTCAAAATTAGATAGTGCTGTAGCCAAAGGGGTACATCACAAAAACTATGCTTCACGTCAAAAATCACGTTTGGCTAAAGCAATCAATTCGATTCAATAGTTTTTAAAAAGCACCACACGGGTGCTTTTTTTATGCATCTAACATTTTTAATACAAATTGTTCAAAGCCTTCATCTTTATCAATTTGTCCCCTTTTCATTTCTTGATCAAATGTAGCCAATGAAACCAATTGATCCAACAATTCTTGCGATGTGAAATTTTGTGCCCGCTGTGCATTGATCTTTACTCGATATGGATGGGCATGTAAGATCTTGGCGATTTCGGCCTGCGACATACCTTGTTCTACATATACATGCACTTGAAATAAGAAACGTATCTGACTTGCGAGCAAAGCCACGATCGCCACAGGCTCCATGTTCTGTTGACGAAAATTACGATAATAAGATAGAAGCAATAGCGCATTTCGAGAAAATAATGCATCCACCATTTTAAAAACATTATCCGTTGGTTCTGGTGTGATCAATTGTTGACAATCAGCAATGGTTGGCTTTTGCGAATACAGACTTAACTTTTCCATTTCATTTTCAATATGCAACGAATCATAACCAATTCGTGAACAGATCCAATCGATGGTTTGCCGATCTATCTGCATTCCTTTCTCTTTTGCTTTTTCCATCACAAAAGATCGTCGTGATTGATCATCCAATGGCATGCAGGCATACACGGTTGACATACTAGCTAATTGTTTGACCGTTTTGCGTCGTTCATACAACTTTTCACAATCTGCACAAAAAATCATGATCAATTGATCCGATGGATCGGTTCTTTTTATAAAGGCTTCCACATCATATTTTGTGCTATCTTTCATTGCCAAAAAAGTACAATGATGCAATATGATCATCTTTTTGTCATCAAAAATCGACAAGCTATCCATTTCCTGAAGAATCGTTGTTTGTTCGGTTTGCAGACAATCAAAATCAATAGTTTGTTGAATATCGTGTTTGTGTTTGATTGCTTCGATCCGTTGTTCCATCCGACTCCTATCGGTTCCATGTAAAATATAGTTCATGGCTTCATTATACTTGTCTTGACGATGCCAATCAAATGCGATGCGGTTTCAATACATAATATCCCTTTAAAACTGAAAAGATGGATCATTCCTTCTTTCCGGGTTTCAAAAAGGTGAATACCCAACGTATGACAATTCGCGATGACTGTGCTGGATGGATGACCATAATTGTTCTTTTTCCCTACCGAAACCAGACCCACTTTGGGTCGAGTTTGATCTAAAAAAGCCATACTACTTGATGTACTGGACCCGTGATGTCCTAGTTTTAAGATATCGACAGACAATTTATATTGTTGGATCAATTCTTGTTCCACCTGTACACTGGCATCTCCCATCCATAAATAATGAAAATCATCATACGAAAAATAAGAAACAATACTTTCATCATTGGTATCTGACGTTTCTCTTTTTGGCAGCAGAGAGAAAAAAGGATATTTCACCTTTGGCTTTTCATATCGCGAACGAATCACTTGTTGGATAGGAATCATTTTTTCAAGTTCTGTCACGCCGCCATCATGATCAAAATCCGAATGGGTCACAATTAAAGCATCTAAGCGTTTAACTTGCAAATCCTTTAGAACGGGTACAATAATATCTTTCACATTATCTCGATAAAAGCTTTGTCCACAATCGATCATAATGGCACTTTGATGAAAGGGTTCCAAGATCAAAGTACAATCTCCTTGACCAATATCGATCATATATACATGAAAAAAAGGATCCATATAGGGTTGCAGCCATGGCAATATACATAAACCAATACATGCTATTTTGCGTTTTTCCGGGTACAGCACAAAACCAATCACAAGAAGATAAAAAAGAAGGCCTGGAACATAATGAAAATGCGATAACGGAAATTTTTGGATCCAATCGTACCATACATTCGTAAGTGATTGTCCCAATGGAAGCAAAGAACATAATACGATATAGCTGTGAATGGTACGTATCCAGGAAAAACAAAGAAGCAATGGAATATTGAGCTCATGAAAATAAATCAATTGACTGATTGCCAGAAGGAAAGCACGATATTGTTTTCGTTTGTTTGTATATGGAATCAATCGATAAAGAATGGGAAACACGAAAACAAAATCGGTAGCATGTTTTGGAAAAAAACATAAAAAGGTAATGATTGAAGCTGATAGTGCAATATCCCGCTTTTTCAAGAAGCTTGTGTAAAAGGACAAGAGGAAGAATCGAACAAAAGAGATGGTAAATACAAAGAGATAACCATACCCAATCATGAGAATCAGCAAAATAATTTGTACTTTTTCTTTGGAAATATATCGTTGTAGTCTTCGCTGAAAGATATAGAATATACCAATGATTGGCAATCCGAGTCTTGTTAAGATGGAAGGTGTTTCTTCTTGATAAATTCCATAGAAATTGGCTTGAATGACCTTATTTTCTTTCCAACGACTGTATAGCTGACTTTTAAGAGAGTGAGAACTCGATATGAATTGTTTCGCATGGGAACGACCACAATAATAGATATTTTGTTTGGCCATGTAATCCGAGAAAGAAAACTGATAGATGTTTTTTAAATGATCAATGGGTTCAATTTGTGAAACATAGTAACAATCATAGAAATTTGGATCTTTGATGCCATATACGATGATTGCCGTATCTTTATTTTTTGCCAACACATAATTTTGTTTGATTTGATAAATACGATAAATACCCGGATGTACTTCTTGGGTACGAGGATAACATAAGAACATGGATAGGACGATCAGACCCATCCAAAGACAAAGCAGACCTGGCTTATGAAAACGAATCCATAGAAAAAACATGTAAAACATGCCTAATGTTACAATGCAAAAAAGATCATGCGTGATCATCAATGCCCAAAAGCCAATGGCTAGAAAGTAAGACGCCATTGTCATAGACAAATTCGATCCTTGATCTTTTCATACATCTTTTCGCCAATTCCTTTTACTTCTTTCATTTCTTCTAACGATGTAAAAGATTTGGTCTTTCGATAGGCTATAATGCGTCCGGCCAATGCTGGGCCTATGCCTGGTAAAGTTTGTAGTTCTTGTTCAGTGGCCGAATTAATGGATACTTTTTTGAGCGTCGTTGATGATTTTTTGGGAATGACGATAACTTCTTTCGGATTCATTTCTTTTAACATCGCAAGCGATGAAGTATCGGCTTGTTGGGTCAATCCACCGGCTGCTTCAATCAGATCTTTGATGGTACCATCCCATTTTATGGTATACACACCTGGTGTCTTGACTTCTCCTTTGATTTCTACGGTTTTGGTAGATGGAGAAACCAAATCTAAGGAAATCGGTTGGTAACGGCCTACATACGCAAATACAAAAAATGCAAAGATACAAAAAAAGAGAAGCGTTCTTTTCATATAAATCACCCTTCTCTATTACGTTTTGCATTGGCAACATAGCCAAATTTATTTGATTTCTAAGATCTTTACATCATAGGGTTCTTCCACATGATGAACGGTTACGGTTTGACCAACTTTGGAACCAATTAACGTTTCACCAAGCGGTGTTGCATTCGAAAGTTTGCCTTTTAG
>NZ_JAXDRQ010000026.1:0-19149 GCF_034090965.1 Absicoccus sp.
GATTTGAATTCTACAATTGAATCATAAAGGTAGGTCTTGTATCCTACCTTTTTATAATGTGATTCATGTCAATTATGTGATAAAATAGAAAAGACAATAAAGGAGAACTATACTATGAAACTGTTGGCCTCAAATTATGATGGAACATTGTGTTACGGAAAACATGTAATGGACGAGGATAGCCAGGCAGTCCGACAATGGCAAGCAAGTGGAAATTTATTCACAATCGTAACCGGTCGTGCAAAAGAATCACTGGATAAGTATTTGAAAAAAGATGGATTGGATCCAGACTATATTGTAACAAATAATGGTAGTGTAATTTTTGATCGTATGGGCAATGAAATTGAAAGTAATTTTTTAGAGTATATTACTGCTTTGGATGTTATGTATATTGCCAAACAAACGGATGGTGTGGTTAGTTATGTTGTCAATGACGGCAGACATCGCCATCGTATTGTAGTGAATCCACATATTCAGGATGTTCGTTATCCGAATATGCAACCGGATCTTACGGAAGCAGAAGTCATGGATAAGCAAGGAGGCTATTCACAAATCGTTCTTTCGATGACAAATCCGGATATGGCCACTGCATTGGCAGAAGAATTAAACATATTCTTTTCAGAAAATATTACTGCTTATGCCAATAACTATTGTGTCGATGTGGTTCCAAAAGGAGTTTCGAAAGGAACAGGTTTGGAATTTGTGACCAATTATGTGGATCTAGATGTAGACGACGTATATGCGATCGGTAATTTAGAGAAAGATATTCCGATGTTAGAATTTGCAGGAAATTCTTATGCATTCTTTACAGCTAGCGAGGAAATCAAAGCAATTTGTGATCATGAAGTCATGTCTATTGCAGAAATGATCAAAGATATTAAATCCGAATAATCGATGAAATAAGGGGGAATCTAATTTGAGTGCTGCGATAGATGATATCACATTGATCATTCGACTGATCTTAGATATTTTAGCGGTATGGGCATTGATTTATTTGGCTTTGCGACTCTTTCGAAATAATTCGCGTACGGTACAAATATTAAAGGGTATTTTAGTCATCCTGGTCATTAAAGGACTATCCGTTATCCTTGGTCTCAATGCATTTAGCCATATCATGGATATTTTCTTGCAGTGGGGGGTATTGGCGTTGATCATCGTATTCCAACCCGAAATACGTGGTATGTTGGAACGCTTAGGAAAAACATCGGCCATCCACTTGACGAATTTAACTACGGAAGAAACCATTTCAATGATCAATGAAATTGTTGATGCTTGTGAGCAAATGTCAAAATCAAAGACGGGGGCTTTGATCACGATCCAACAAGCACAAGAATTGACCGATTATATCAACACAGGAATTCGTATGGATTCGGTTGTGTCTAGTGAATTATTGGGAACGATATTTCAATATGGAACACCCATGCATGATGGGGCTGTGATCATTCAGGGAAATAAAATTGCGTGTGCTGCTGCTTATTTTCCACCAACAAGTAGAGATCTACCAAGTAAATATGGTGCACGACATCGAGCTGCAGTTGGAATCAGTGAGATTACCGATTCGATCACGATCATTGTGAGCGAGGAAACAGGCGCTATTTCACTTGCTGTAAATGGGCAATTAACGCAATATCCAGTCGAAGGATTGCGTCGTTATTTGATGAATGTTTTGATTCCGAAAGAACCAGAAATATCGGATTCGCAATTGATTCGTAGAACGGCACATTCTTTGATCACACGAAATAAAACAGGGTCGGAAAAAGAAAAGAGAAAGAAAGTCGATGAACGAATTCAACCGATTGAGATTGTCGACTTTTATAATACAGACCACGGAGGAAAATCAAAATGATGAATAATAATTCACAACCTCCTATGGGTAAATTGCATTTGATTTATCGAATTGTGCGATTGATCTTTTCAAAATTAAGTAAATTAGTCGATCATATCATTTATTCAAAAACAGGGGCAGCTTTGGTTTCTTTGGTAGCAGCTGTTTTCATTTGTGTATCGATCAATTATGATGTGATTGGTACGCAATTATTTAATGACCAATCAACCACCGTACAGATCAATAATGTGGAAGTGGATGCATTATATGATTCGGAAAAATATGATCTGACTGGCGTACCGAGTACGGTTACTGTGATGTTGACAGGTAAATCTGCCGATATACAGGTATTTCGTGCCAAAGGGGAAGTCAAAGTAGTTTGTGATTTACGGAAAAATCAAGAAGGTGATTCGGTTGTTCAATTGGATGTGGATAACCTTCCTTCGAATCTGGATGCAAAAATAGAGCCAGCTACCGTAACGGCTCATTTGGCTGAGCGTGTATCCAAACGGTTTTCCGTTTCAGCAGAATTATATGCTTCTAGTACTTCCAAATGGGATACACCTACTTTGGATACAAATAATGTAACGATTTCGGGTACAAAGGAACAAATTGATTCGATTCGTTCCGTAAAAGCCATTATTGATGCATCCAATCAAACCAGTGATTTTGAGACCAGTGCCACATTGGTTGCTTATGATTCAAAGGGTGAAACTGTGGATGTTCAAATTGATCCTTCCACCATAAAGGCAGAAGTAAAATTAAAGAGTGAATAGAGGTAGTACAAAAATGGGAAAATATTTTGGAACAGATGGTGTTCGAGGCAGAGCCAATGAAGGTCTAACATTAGATATGTCCATCAAGATTGGACAGTATCTTGGTTGGTATTATAGTAAAAGTAGTCGTCATGCTCGTATCTTGATTGGTAAAGATACGCGTTTATCTGGCGATATGTTTGAATTGGGATTGGCAGCTGGAGCAACAAGTATGGGAGCCCAAGTGTATTTGTTGGGTGTATGTCCAACGCCTTCCATTAGTTATTTGATTCAAAAGGAACGGTTTGATTGTGGCATCATGGTCAGTGCCAGTCATAATCCTTTTTACGACAATGGCATTAAAGTTTTTAATGATCGTGGTGAAAAGATGGAGGAATCCATTTTATTGAAGATCGAAGATTATATGGATGATAAAACCCAATTGCCATTAGCCACTGGGGAGAAGATTGGTGAATTGATCGAATGGGAAGATGGTTTGGAAATCTATATGTCTTGGTTAAAAGAAACAGTTCCTGTTGATTTAACGGGCATGCATATTTGTGTGGATCTTGCCAATGGATCCGCTACAAGTACGGCGGTGGAAACTTTAGATGCTTTAGGTGCTACGGTCGAGGCCATCAATAATTCACCAAATGGCATTAATATCAACAACAAGTGTGGATCTACGCATCCAGAAGGCTTACAACGAATCATGAAAGAAAATGAGTATGATGTTGGTTTAGCGTTTGATGGCGATGCGGATCGATTGATCGTTTGTGACAGTGATGGGCGTTTGATGAATGGTGACTATATTCTTTATATCTGTAGTCGCTATTTAAAATCAGTCAATAAATTGAATAAGAATATGTGTGTCACTACGGTCATGGCTAACTTAGGTCTGTATAAAGCATTGGATGCAAGCAAAATTGATTATATCCAAACCCCAGTTGGTGATAAATATGTATTTGAGGAAATGCAGAAGCATGATTATTGGATTGGTGGAGAACAAAGCGGTCATATTATTTTCTATGAACATGAAAAGACAGGGGATGGCTTATTTACCGCCTTACAGTTATTGACGGTCATGAAAGAAACGGGTAAAACCTTACAAGAACTCAGTGAAGGCTTATTTATTTATCCGCAATTATTAGAAAATGTCGAAGTTAAGGATAAGGAACATGCTTTAAATGATGAGTCGTTGCAACAAGTGATTCAAAGTGTTCAGGATGATCTAGGCGATGAAGGCCGTATTCTTGTTCGTCCAAGTGGAACGGAACCATTGATTCGTGTCATGGTTGAAGCTAAAACCGATGAGTTATGTGAAGAATATGTAGGACGTGTTGTTTCTTATATGAAAGAGCATGCGTTTTAAGAGGAGGGATGCATTTTGAAACGTGTAATTTGTGTCGTAGAAGATGAAAAAGATCTAAATAATCTGGTGGCGCAATATTTACGTAAAGAAGGATATGAAGTTCGGTCGTATTATACATATGAAGAAGCCAATGCTCATGTTGCCGATGATGATGTTCATTTATGGATCTTAGATATCATGTTGGATGATAAATCGGGTTTTGATTTGATTGAAGAAATACGTTTACAAGGTCCAGAAATCCCAGTTATTTTCATGTCTGCACGTGATAAAGAATTTGATCGTATTATTGGCTTAGAAAAAGGCAGTGATGATTATATCACTAAGCCTTTTAGTCCTAAAGAATTGGTATTGCGTGTCAATAATATTATCAAACGTGCATATAAAGATGATAACAATCGCATCAGTATCGATGGTTATGAATTGGATGAAGAACAACGTAAGATTTTTTATGAGAATCAAGAAATAGAATTGACAACAAAAGAATTTGATTTATTGATGATGTTCATCAAAAATAAAGGCATTGCTTTTAGTCGTGATAAAATATTGGAAAATGTCTGGGATGAAAATTATTTTGGATCGGATCGTGTGGTCGATGATACGTTGCGTCGTTTGCGTAAGAAATTGCCAAATTTGAATATTCATACGATTTATGGATATGGCTATCGGTTAGGATAAGATGAAAAAACTAACAGCAGGGTTTCGCAAATTATCTTTGACCCAGCAGATCATCATGATCATTTTCCTATTTATTATTTTCTTTTTTGCGTTTTTCTTTCTCTTTTTAAGTGGCAATATCGATCGTACCATTCGTCTACAAATGTATGATATGATGGAAAGCCGTCAGGAAGCCATCATTACCGTTTTGAAATCGGATTCATCCGATGCTTTGAAACAAGACTATTTTGATTTTTCAGTCGATAAATACCAAGTGAATGGGATCGTAAAAAAAGATAAGGTACAGCTATTGAACACAAAGTTTCATGATAAGACTGTGCCTGGTTTGGCCAATACGATCGTGAAGGAATCGCAACAAGTCAAAGAAGATGGGGATGTTCAACAAGGTGTGTATGAATATAATGGGAGAACCTATTATTATCGAATTCGGCTTGTGAAGACCAATGAGGGAAATGTGATCTTAGCTAGCTATATGGATGATACCTATTCTCAATCGCTTCGTTCTTCTTTAGTGGATTCTACTTTTGATCTTACGATTTTTGCCTATTTTGCGATGTTGTTGATCATGATGATATGGGTGTATTCCATCATTCATCCATTGAACCAGATCAAATATTACATTGAACAAGTGAAAATGGGAAAAGATGTAGAATTGCATGTCAATCGAGAAGATGAAATAGGCGAAGTGGCGGATGCTTTGGTCAATATGAAGGATGAATTGACAAAGCAGGAAAAAGCCAAAGAGGAAATGATCCATAACATTTCTCATGATTTGAAGACACCTATCGCAACCATTAAATCCTATGCCGAATCCATCAAAGATGGGATCTATCCTTATGGTACGATGGAAAAAAGTGTTGATGTGATCATTGATAATGCACAACGTTTGGAAGACAAAGTTCATAATCTTTTGTATTTAAATCGGGTCGAATATTTGATCACCAGTGATGCCGAAGGTGTCGTTACCAATATGAAAGATGTTGTTGAACAAGTTGTCTTAAATACAGCCGTCATTCGTAAGGATATAGAAATTCAAACAGACATGGAAGAAGTGTTCTTTGATGGTTTGTTGGAATCTTGGCGAGTGACCATTGAAAATATCATGGAAAATGCATTTCGTTATGCGAAAACATATATTCGAATTGAACTGCATGAAGATGATTTAAAAATATCCAATGATGGACCAAAGATGGATGAAGATCGGATCGAAACGTTGTTTCATCCCTATGAAAAAGGGGAAGGGGGTCGTTTTGGTTTGGGTTTATCTATTGTTGATAAAGTGGTGAAGGCCAATCGTTATCTTGTGAAAGGATATAATACGGAAGATGGGGTTTGTTTTGAAATTTATCGACCGCATCCGAAAGTAAAAAAACAAGCCAATCGAAGACGGAACTATCGCCAGAAAAATGAGAAGCAGAATAAGGAACGATGATTTTTGAATCATGCAGAATTTCCTTTTGTCGAAATTCACTTCTTCAAAGTAGAAGAAGACGGCAAGAATAGTAGATGGAGGTTTAAATATCAAACTTCTTAGTAGCTTTATTTTCGATAAATTGAGGCAGTTTACTGAAATAGAATGAAAAAATAAATTCTATCGTGCATTTTAACATCGAATAGTTTATAATGAGGACAACAATGTTGAAAAGGACATGAATAGGAATCATGCAATCTAGAGAGAAGAATGGTTGGTGTAAATTCTTTGCGCAGATTTTTATTTACTCCCTTGGAGTTGCCCTCGAAAGAGTGTGCCGTAAGTTGGCGTTAACAACACTTGAGATGTACAGAATTTTTCTGTAAATTAAGGTGGTACCGCGTTCACAACGTCCTTATATAGGACGTTTTTTTATTTAGGAGGAAACAAAATGGAACTTGTGAACTTTACTGAAGATGAACATTTAAAAACATTGAATCATTCATGTGCGCATTTAATGGCCCAAGCCGTTCGTCATATTTGGCCAGATGCTAAATTTTGGGTTGGACCTGTCGTGGAAGAAGGATTCTATTATGATATGGATCTAGGTGATCATACGATCACAGATGAAGATCTGGATAAGATCACAAAAGAGATGAAGAAATGTGCGAAATCGGATAAACGTATCGTTCGTCAGGAAATCAGCCGAGAAGAGGCTTTGGCGCGTTTTAAAGATGATCCATATAAAGTCGATTTGATTACTCGTATGCCGGAAGGTACAAACATTTCGATGTATACGCAAGGTGACTTTACCGACTTATGTCGAGGTCCTCATGTAGAGAGTACAAAGAAGTGTCGTTATTTTAAGTTGATGAAACATTCTGGTGCTTACTGGAAAGGTGATGTCAACAATAAAATGTTACAACGTATTTATGGTGTATGTTTCGATACAAAAGAAGATCTAGACAAATACCTGGAAGCTTTAGAGGAAGCAAAGAAACGTGATCACAAGAAGATTGGTCGTGAAATGGGCTTATTTATGATGTCTGAATTTGCACCTGGTATGCCATTCTTCCTTCCAGATGGAATGATCCTTCAAAGACAATTGGAAGAATATTGGCATGAAGAACATGTCAAAGAAGGATATCAATTTGTTCGTACACCTATCATGATGTCTAAAGAATTATGGGAAACCTCTGGACATTGGGGACACTATAAACAAAATATGTATACTTCAAAAGTAGAAAATCGTGAATTTGCGATCAAACCAATGAATTGCCCAGGCGCTGTGTTGGTCTATAACAATTCTTTGCATTCTTACAAAGATTTACCCCTTCGATTAGCTGAAGAAGGACTTGTGCATCGAAATGAAGCTTCTGGTGCATTAAACGGATTGTTCCGCGTTCGTGAATTTACCCAAGATGATTCACATATTTTTGTGACTGTCGATCAAATTGAAGATGAAGTAGGACGTATCATTGCCCTGATTGATCGTATTTATAGTGTTTTAGGATTGACATACAATATTGAATTGTCTACTCGTCCAGAAAGCTATATTGGTGAATTGGATGTTTGGGAAAAGAGTGAAAAAGCTTTGGCTGAGGCGTGCCGTAAAGCTGGAAAAGATTTTGTTGTAAATCCAGGCGATGGTGCTTTCTATGGTCCAAAATTAGATTTCCATATCAAGGATAGTTTGGGACGTATTTGGCAATGTGGTACGGTTCAATTGGATATGAATTTACCAGGTCGTTTTGGAGCTGTGTATGTGGATAAAGATGGTTCTCGTAAGACACCTATCATGTTGCATCGTGTTGTCTTTGGTTCTTTTGAACGTTTCATTGGTATTTTGACCGAACATTTTGCTGGTCATTTCCCATTGTGGATGGCTCCTCATCAATTGGTTGTCATTCCTGTTCATCAGGAAAAACATTTAGCGTATGCGAAGAAAGTACAAGAAGCTTTGAAAGCCAAAGGATTACGTGTTGATTTAGATGATCGTAATGAAAAATTAGGTTATCGTGTCCGTGAAGCACAAATCAAACATATCAATTATCAATTGGTTGTTGGTGATGGTGAAATGGAAGCCAATACGGTAACGATTCGAAAGAGTGGTTCTCGTAAATCAGAAACAGTTTCATTGGAAGATGCCATTCAACGTTTTGTTTCCGAAGTGGATACTAAAGAATTATTTAAAGCTGAATAGGTAAGATCAGATCCATAGATATGGATCTGATTTTTTAAGCACTTTGATGTTGACAGTGCTAAATGTTGTGATATACTACAGTTAGCAATTGAAATAGACAAGTGCTAAAAAGGAGGATGCTAGTATGATTAAACCTTTACATGATTTTGTTTTATTGAAAAAAGAAAAAGAAGAAAAGACGACCGCAAGTGGAATTATCTTGACGAGTGGCAAAGAAAAATCAAAATTTGCGATCGTTGAAGAAATTGGAACTGGAGTCGAAAAGCCAGATTATGCCAAGGGCGATAAAGTATTATTTAAAGAATATGCCGGAACAAATATCAAAATTGATGACGAAGAATATGTAGTGATCAAAGATGAAGATATCATTGCAGTAAATCGATAATATATAGGAGGAATAGTTATGGCAAAAGAAGTACGTTTTTCAAAAGATGCTCGTGAAGCAATGCTCAATGGAGTGAATACCTTAGCGAATGCAGTACGTGTTACATTAGGTCCTAAAGGACGTAACGTGGTCTTGGAAAGAGAATATGGCAGCCCATTGATCACGAATGATGGTGTAAGTATTGCCAAAGAAATTGAATTGGAAGATCCATTTGAAAATATGGGTGCGAAATTGGTTTATGAAGTAGCCAATAAAACCAATGATACGGCTGGTGATGGTACAACAACAGCAACCATTTTGGCGCAAAGCATGATTGAAAATGGTTTACGTGCGGTAGAACGTGGTGCAAACCCTGTATTGATGCGTGAAGGTATTGAGAAAGCATCAAAAGCTATCAGTGAATATATTTTGGAACATTCAAAGAAGGTAGAATCTTCTAAAGATATTGAGAGCGTAGCTACAATTTCGAGTGGTAATGAAGAAATTGGTAAGATCATTGCCCAAGCCATGGAAAAGGTAGGTCGTGATGGTGTTATCTCTACGGATGATTCCAATAGTTTTGAAACAACATTAGAAATCAGTGAAGGTATGGAATATGACAAGGGCTATGTTTCTCCATATATGGTTTCTGATCGTGAAAAAATGGAATGTGTTATGGAAAATCCATATGTTTTGGTTACGGATCAAAAGATCAACAATGTCCAAGAAATCTTACCTTTGTTGGAGCAAATCGTACAATCCAATCGTAGTTTATTGATCATTGCGGATGATTTGGAAAATGAAGTTGTATCTACATTGGCATTAAATAAATTACGTGGAACATTTAACGTCGTTGCAACGAAGGCGCCTGGATTTGGTGATAACCAAAAAGCGCAATTGGAAGATATTGCCATCTTAACAGGTGCAACATTCTATTCGAAAGATCTAGATATGGATCTAAAAGATATGCAATTATCTGATCTTGGTACCGTAAAGCGTTTGATTGTTAAGAAAGACAGTACAACGATGATTGGTGGTGCTGGCGATAAAGCAAAAGTAGCTGATCGTGTAAAAGAAATTGAAGCACAAATTGAAAATACCAAGAGCGAATATGATAAGAAACGTATGTCTGAACGTTTAGGTAAATTATCCAATGGTGTGGCAGTCATCAAAGTCGGTGCGGCTACTGAAACGGAATTAAAAGAAAAGAAATTACGTATTGAAGATGCATTGAACTCTACTCGTGCAGCTGTTAGTGAAGGTATTGTTGTTGGTGGTGGCGCTTGCCTTGTCAATGCTTATGTTGCCTTGAAAGATAAGGTGCATTCCGATGTAGTGGATGTACAAAAAGGTATTAAATTAGTATTTGACGCTTTGTTATCGCCATTGGCACAAATTGCTGATAATGCCGGATTTAATAGTGAAGATATTGTTGAAAAACAAAAGACACAAGATACGGGTATTGGTTTTGATGCCAAAGCCGGTGAATGGGTAAATATGTTTGATGCAGGTATCATTGATCCTGCCAAAGTAACTCGTAATGCTTTGATCAATTCAACAAGTATTTCTGCTTTGTTCATTACTACAGAAGCCGGTGTGGCTAAGATTCCAGAACCAGAACAACCAGCACCAGCTGCTCCAGCCATGTATTAATCGATTCCAGAAGGACTCATTGAAATGAGTTCTTCTTTTTTTTATAATGATTTTTGGTGATATATATGAAAACAATTTGGATAGCAACTTCCAATCCACATAAAGTGGAAGAATTTCAAACGATGTTGGGATCCCAAGTTCAGGTAAAAAGCATGAAAGATCTGGATCAAGAGGTCCACATTGTTGAGAATGGAAAGACATTTGAAGAAAATGCCTTGATCAAAGCACGGGCTCTGTATCAGGTGATCCATCAACCGGTGCTTAGTGATGATTCCGGTTTAGAAGTCGATGCCTTGAATAAACAACCGGGTGTACATTCTGCCCGTTGGATGGGTAAAGACACGTCTTATACGATCAAAAACCAGGCCATCATTGATGCGCTCAAGGGAAAAAAAGATCGTTCTGCTCGATTTATCTGTGTGATTGCCTTTATTGATGAACAAGGGAAAGAATATACGTATCGAGGTACGATCGAAGGCCAAATCAATGATGAAATCGTTGGTAAGAATGGATTTGGTTATGATCCCATCTTTTATTACCCACCATTTCATACAACCACGGCCAATGTGAGTGAGGAATTAAAGAATAGTGTTTCTCATCGTGGCAATGCTTTAAAAGCCTTTATGGCAGATTGGAAGGATCGATTATGATTCATGTCGTTTTATACGAGCCGGAAATACCAGGCAATACCGGAAATATCATTCGTACTTGTATGGCAACCAATAGTGTTCTACATTTGATAGAACCTTTGGGATTTTCTTTAGATGAAAAACATCTTCGTCGTGCCGGGATGGATTATGCGAAAGATTGTGATATTCGTATTCATAAAAATTGGGATGCGTTTGTGCAAGCAAATCCAGCCAAACATTATTATTATATGACGCGTTATGGTAAAAAAGCACCGAGTCAATTTGACTTTACAAAAGAAACAGGGGATATCTATTTGATCTTAGGGAAAGAGAGCACGGGCATTGATCGTCGTATCTTAAAACATCATCAAGATACATGTATGCGTTTGCCGATGGTTGCACAAGCTCGTTCTTTAAATTTATCCAACTGTGCGGCAATCATCGTTTATGAAGTGTTGCGACAATTAAATTATCCGGGATTATCGACAACGGAGGTTCTTAAAGGAGAGGATTTTTTGGACACAATACCGGAATAATTGGTAGACAAAAGAAAAGAAATGCCTAAATGTACTTCATTTGTGAACGTTTGTCTATTTTGAGATTTTACTTTAAATTTGGATTAAAATCACACATTTTTACATAATTTTTTGAAAACCCCTTTAAATAAAGGGGATTTTTTAAAAAATGATTCCCAAAATTGTGTGAAACCTTTCCAGAATGATTCGGTGAAATTTGCGACAACCGGAAACTTATGATAACCTTGGAGATGTTTAAGAGGTGATTTAGATGAAATTTATCGAAAAACATAACAAACTACTTGCTGTAGCGTTATGTGCTGCCAGCATGGGTTCAGTTGCTCAAACCATCAAAGCATTTGAACTAAAACCAGGATGGCATGGCGAAGGTAAAAATCGTTACTATATTCAAGCTTCTGATCGTAAAGAGGCCACTGGATTGACCCAAGTTAACAACGACCTTTACTATTTCGATGAAAAAGGCGATATGCAATTTGGATGGCAAACCGTTGCTAACAAAACATATTACTTTAAGTCGAATGGTACAGCCGCTACAGGAAAGACCGTAGTCTCTGGCGAAACGTACAATTTTGAAAAGACAGGTACTTTACGTCAAGGTTGGTCTAAAGACAAAAAATCATATTATGATGACAAAGGTTTCAAGAAAACCAATACTTTAGTGAATGATGGAGATTCAACATATTACTTAGATGCCGATGGTGAAGTAAAAACAGGTTGGGTTGAAATCGATGGACAAAAATACTATTTTGATGAAAATGGTAAACGTGTTACAAACACAGAAATGGATATTGATGGAACAACGTATGCTTTCAATGAAGATGGTACATTGAAAACAGGTTGGTCAAATGATGGTAATGCCTATTTCCAAGATGGAACAAAGGTTACAGGTTACCAACAAATTGATGGTAATGCTTATTTCTTTGGTGATGATGGAAATAAAGTTGTCAATGGTGAAAAAGTTGCCGATGAGTATTACACAGATGAAAATGGTGTAATCGTAGATACGCAAACAGCAATTGATGAGCGTGCTGCTGCCGAAGCTGCACAAAAGGCTACCGAAGAAGCTGCTGCTCAAAAAGCCGCAGAAGAAGCCGCTGCACAGCAAGCTGCACAAGAACAAGCTGCTGCACAAGAGGCCGCTGCGCAAGAAGCTGCTGCTCAACAACAGGCTGCTGCTCAACAACAAGCTGCGAACACAAACAATACGGTATCCAATGCCAACACTTCAACTGTTTCCAATACAACAACGGTCGTAGACAATACCACTACGAATACGGCAACCAATACAGGTAGTACAAATACAAATACGGGTACAAGTAACAATACCGCTGCAAATACGGGTTCAACAAATACATCAACAAGTACAGGCACAACAACTTCTTCAAAATCAGCAGCTATTGCTGCCGCCGCTTTATCACAAATCGGTGTTGGTCAAGATTGTACGATGTTAGTTACAAACTCTTTAGCAGCAGCAGGTATTAGTTTCCATGGATGGCCTGAAGATTATTTATCATTAGGTACTGTCACAAGTAATCCAGTGCCAGGTGATATCATTGTTTACCAAGGTCACGTTGCTGTTTATGTTGGTAATGGACAAGCTGTACATGGTGGTTGGAATGGATCGACAACGGTTCTTACTTCTGTAAATTGTTCGCAACCATTTATCGCTTACGTTCATATTAACTAGTCTATATAAAGAGGACTTCGGTCCTCTTTTTTTTATCAGAGGAAAACGAAAATGAAATTTATTAAGACCGAAAAATTTAATCATGTGAGTGTATCCATTCGTTCGATTTTTGCCTTGGATATTCATACGATCACGACCATGAATCTTTTATGCATCATGATGAAAAAACAAACGGAAAAATATCCAGATCCTTCTTTATTTGCCCGTGCTTTAGCAGATACCTATGGCATTCGTATTGGGGTCGGACTTTCTGCTTATGGGAAACAATTGGTCATGGATATACGAATGAATGCGATTGAATCACAATGGATACCCGATCCAAGCTATGAAAAACAAGCACTTGATTTATTCAATCAAATCATTTGCCATCCACACTTTACGTCGGCTTCGCTTTCTCAAGCAAAAATGCAATTAAAAAATCGTTTGCATACGCAAATGGATGATCCCAACACGATTGCTTTGCTGAATGCTTTTACGAGCTTAGCCCCTCATTCCATTTCCATACCGGTACAAGGAAACATCAATGCAATTGATGGCATTACGCTTTTGGATATTCAGCAAGCCTATGAAGCCTATCTAAAAGCAGAAAAGCATGTATATATCGTTGGTCAACCCAGTCAAGCACTCTATAACTATTTAGATTCATTGGATTCGCATCAAACGCTCCAATCGCATTTTGAATTGTTGGACAATTCTTCCTTACAAATACAAAGCCAAACTCGTGATATTTCGCAAACAAGTCTAACACATGTGTATGCGAATCATATCGGCGTGGATGATCCATTGTATTATCCTTTGTTGGTCATGAACTCCCTTTTGGGTCAATCACCCAATAGTTTATTGTTTACCAACGTTCGTGAAAAACATAGTTATTGTTATTCCATCTATAGTTCAATTGTTCGTTTTGATGGCGCATTGATCATTTCCACGAGTTTTCGAAATCAATATTTTGATCAAGTAATATCTTTGATCCAAGAACAAATTAAGAAACTGCAAACCGGTCAATTTGATGTGTCATTGCTTTCGAGTGCAAAAAAAGATCTGATCGATGGTTTGATCAGTGGTCAAGATAGTTCGTTTAGTTTAATTGAACAAGCCTATCTGGATGATTTGATGCATCGAAATACGCAATTAAAAGATCGTATCTCAGCCATTGATCATGTCACCAAAGAAGAAGTGATCCAGGCAAGTTCCTATCTACATTTGGTTGCGCGATCCATCGTAAAGGAGGAAGAGCATGAAGAAGTTTAATATGATTGTCAAAGAGGAAACATTAGACAATGGATTGCATGTTATTTTGGTCAAAAAGCCGGGATATTATCGTTCCTTGTTTATGCTTGCTGTGGATGCAGGTGGATTTGATATTGAACAAAGTTATCATAATTTGCATCTCCATCATCGTTCGGGATGTGCCCATTTTCTTGAACATCAAATGTTTCGATTACATGGCCAGGATATTACGGATCAATTTGCTCAAATGCAAGCCAGTACCAATGCGTTTACGACGTATAATAAAACGGCGTATTATTTTCAAACAACGGCAGATATCGAAGCACCATTGCATCTACTTTTTGATTTTGTGGAAGAACTGGATATTGATACACAATCTGTCAACAAAGAAAAAGGAATCATTCTTAGCGAATATGATATGTATCAGCAACAACCAGAACAGCGATTATTTAAAGAAACTTGGAAAAGTCTATATGTCGAGCATCCCCTTCGATATGATGTATTAGGAACACCAGAAGATATTGCCCATATGCGTGTCGAAGATTTAAAGACCTTCTATCATTATAATTATGATCCTTCCAAATTAACATTGGTTGGTATTACAGGCCAGGATATTGACAAGATCATGGATATCATTAAAGAAAATCAAATCCGTCATCCCTCTTCTTTAAATGGCAAAGTCAAGCGCGTGATCCATGATGAACCAACGACTTGTGCTCGTTCTGATTTCTCATGTACGATGGATATTTCCACACCTTTTGTATGCATTGGCTATAAACAAAAGCCAGAAACCGATATTCATTTGGCTATTCAAAAGGATCAATGTATTCAAATGGCGTTAGATGCAGCGATGACCTCTTTGAATCCTTGTTATCAATCTTGGTTGGATGAAGAAATCATGACCAACATCAATGGGGCAGAATGCGATATCCATATTGATCACAGTGCTGTACTTTTTTATGCACAGACTCATTATCCCCAAGCTTATATAAAACTGGTAGAAAAAATGAGCAAACAGTTGGTTCAAGGCATCGATCCAACAATCTTTCAAGCCATAAAAGCGCGAGCTCTTGCACAAATGATTCGCGGATTTGATTCTTTTGAAGATCTTGCAGTGGATTTGCTGGAAGCTCATATTTCTGGCTATGATCATTGGCAACAATATGAAATGATCTCCAAATTAAGCGTGGAACAAATCAATACCTATCTCAAGACTTTGGATCTTGATCATCCAACGGTTACGACGATTCAACCAAAAAATATGTAAATCAATAAATATACAGTATTTTATGATATGTAAAATACTGTATATTTTTTATTTTACGTAATTTAACTTCGTTTGCTTAAATATCAATATCTATTTACTATAAGAGCGAAGGCAGGTGATAAGAAATGGTACATTACCATTACCGGATACGCTAGGAGGTAAATAGAATGAATCTTTTTTGTATTGTTGGATGTATTGAAGAATTACCTTCATTGAAAGAGACAACCACGGGTGTCAAGACATGTAGTGTTTTGATGAAAGTGGATCGTCCATTCGCCAATTCCGAGGGCATATACGAACAAGATTTGATCCAAGTGGAAGTTTGGAGGGGATTGGCAGAAACCTTATGTGCGCATTCACACATTGGGGACTGTCTGGCCATTAAAGGTCGAATGGCTTCGCGTCGTTATGATAAAGAAGAGAAAACATACTATAATTATGTTTTTGTAGCGGAAAAAATCGACTTTTTATCCAAAAAGTTAGAACCAAACGAAAGTAGGTAGGTAGTTGAACTACCTGCTTTTTTTACGATATACTCCTATTGGAGGATAGAGACATGAGACAGAATTTACATACACATAGTACATATTGTGATGGCAAAGACCAACCGGAACAAATGATCCAAACAGCGATTGAAAAAGGGTTTGATATATTAGGATTTTCCGGTCATGGATATTGTATCTATGATGATGCATCGATGTCGCAACAAGGCCAGGTTGCATATATTCATGAAATTCGTGCACTTCAAAAAAAATATGCCGATCAAATCCAAATATATCTAGGCATCGAACAAGATATATTGGGAAGAGTAGCCAATCCGGCTGATTTTGATTACATCATTGGCAGTGCACATTTTGTTGAACAGGAAGGCCAGTTTAAAAGTGTTGATGAAAGTGAACAGACAATGTGTAAAATACTGCATGAATGGTTTCATGATGATTTTTTGTCCTATGCACAAGCCTACTATAAGAATGTTGCTGTTATGAAAGACTGGAAAGAAGTGGATATCATTGGACATTTGGATCTATTGACAAAATACAATGAAGGAAATAAGTATTTTGATTTTGAAGATCCTCGATATGTCGCTCTAGCTTGCGATACGATCGATGCTCTTTCGCATAAAATTTTTGAAGTAAATACAGGTGCCATCGCTCGAGGATATCGAACAGCACCTTATCCATATAAGAATTTATTGGCTTATATGCACGAAAAAAAGATTCGTATTTGTTTGAATAGTGATTGTCATGACCGGATAAACTTGGATTGTCATTTCAAAGAATCTTTGGATCTGATACGAAAGGTGGGATATGATTCCATGGTCGTATTGACTTCCGAAGGTTTTAAGGATCGACCATTGGACCAGTTCCAATAAAAAAAGAACGAATGACTTCGTTCTAATGGCGACCAAATTGTTCATTCAGTCCTTCGACAATATCTTTTGGCAATCGTACATTTTCTGTAAATGGGTTCACCACGATGGCGTGAACCTTTTTATTTTCGGCTACATAATGCAGACATTCCACAAAAGGAAGTTGTTGCCATTTGACTTGCACATATTCATCCAAAGCTTCTTCTTGGCTTGAAAAAACGGGATAGAATTTATGACCGTCCATATCGGCTAAGATATCGGGTTGGTTATCTTCGAATACAGGAATCCAAACCGAACTGGAAATCAATGTTTCTAACATCGAAACGAGATTGTTTTCTGATGAATCTTGGCCATAGGCTTGTAAACTGTTTTTAATTGCATCCATATACATTTTCATCTTTCTAAAATAAAAAGAGGCAAGGCCTCTTTTTACTAACGATTGTAGAACTCAACGACTAACAATTCATTAATTGGTTGTGATGTGAATAATTCACTACGTTCTGGATAACGTACATACGTACCTTTTTTCTTATCGGTATCTACATTGACAAAATCAACAGTAGATGTTGCAGCTTCTAAAGCTTCGTTGATTGCAGATAAGTTTTTCGAACGTTCACGAACTTCGATTTCTTGTCCAGGTTTTACTTGGAAACTAGGAATATCGACTTTCTTTCCATCAACCAAGATATGTCCATGGTTGACAAGTTGACGTGCTGCACGACGTGTACGAGCAAATCCCATACGATAAACGATGTTATCCAAACGGCTTTCCAACATGATCAATAAATTTTCACCAGATGCACCTGGTTTTTTACTTGCCTTTGCGTACGTATTAGCGAATTGCTTTTCACTTAATTGATACGTATGACGAATACGTTGTTTTTCCTGTAACTGAATACCATAGTTTGTTAATTTGCCACGACGTCCTTGGCCGTGTTGACCTGGAATATAATTACGACGAGTTAGTTCTTCACCTGTTTCCAAGATCGAGAAACCCAAACGACGAGACTTTTTCCAAGTACTTCCTGTGTTTCTAGACATAAGTTTCCTCCTATTGTTTTTTCACAAAACAATAACAGTACAAATCACTACTAGGCGTGTTATAAAAGATGCTTTCTACTATTCAGCTGTTAGTTACTCGCATCGCTTGCGCTTATAACGCGTATCTTGTAGCTTTGTATGCTGCTATCAATTTATGCTCAAATATCATATCAAAGTGCTTGTTCAAAATCAAGAAAATTTAGATTATTCATGGAAACACATAGTAAGTTTTGCTATAATGACAGTAGTTTTTTAAGGAGGAATTTGGATGCAATCTGTAACCGACTTTTTATCATTTATTCAATCACGTATCACGTTGGCTACGTTGATATATATATATATCATCGTTTTGGTGATTATCTTATTAGTCATTCTTTCCAATCATTTACGCCGTCGTAAAGCGAACGCCCGATTTGAGGAATTAGAGAAAGATGTGAATGCGGTAAGAAATAATTCATTAGATTATAAATTTAATAAAGCTAAAGCATTCGCAAAAGTAAATGCCGATATCATGGAACGTGTCAATGAATTGACACCAAAATATAATGTATGCATTGAAGGTATGGATGAATGTGACACACTTTGTGAAAAAGCACACGATGCTTTAGAAGGACATCATACCAAAAGAGCTATGCGCCGAATGGATGAATTGGAAACATCTTTGAAAGATGCACGGGAACGCATTCGTATCGTTACGAAAGCATTGGATAATATTCTGCAAAAAGAAACAGAAGTTCGTGATTTTGCGAATGCCTTAAAGGAACGTTATCAAAATGTGCGTCAAGTCTATACGACCAATCGTAATTCTTTTTATAAAGCAACGACTTACTTTGATTCTCGCTTCCAAGAAATTGAAAATGATTTCTCTAATTTCGAAGAATGGATGTATGCTTGTGAATTCAATAAAGCCAAAGACGAAGGAAACAAGATTGCTGCCTCCATCGATTCACTTTCAAGCGAAATTGCTTTATGTCCAGATTTGTATGAAAGAACCAAATCGATTATTCCGGCTGCAATGATGGAAATTAATCAAAATGCGACAGAATTATCACAATCGGATATCAATTTGGGATATTTAGAAATCAACAAGAATTTAAATGAAGCAGCTAGCCAATTAAAAGAAGCTGAACAT
>NZ_JAXDRQ010000027.1:0-6194 GCF_034090965.1 Absicoccus sp.
GTTCTCTCATTTATGTTAAGATGGTTGTAGTTCATGGGATTCTCCTTGATAAATGTTTGTTTTCTCACTCACATTTTATCATTGAACCCATGGACTTTTTTAATTCTTATAGGCTGTTGCACTTATTATGATAATTTATCATGAGAAAAAACGGAGATCTTGTCCCCGTTTAGTTGGATAATTTCCGTTTTCGTAAGGCAAACAACAATATGCAGATCACAAGTGAACCACTGAATAAACGTGTCCATAGTGTCGTATGTGTGGTGATGCCTGTTTGTATACCTTTATTTTTTTGTGCCGGTTTTGGCTTTGAATTGGTGTTGGATGATTGTTTTTTGTTTGTTTGTGCATTGGCTGTAAAGGTCCATGTCCCTGTGAATGTGATATCTGTATCCAATGCTTTTTGATTGACATCATACCCTGCAAATGTCCAGATGCCATCTGACACGTTTACTTGATTGGCTGTGGGTTGGGTTGGTGAAACCGTTTGTCCTTCTTGAGCGGTTGTTGTTTGTGGCAATAACTTTGTGATCGAATCGGGAAGATCTTTGCCTTGGGTGCCACTCACAAATTGATAGGAAATGGAATGAATAGCTGGTAAAGTCAGATTTAAGGTTTGATAGCCTTCTTTATAATTGGTGGCATTATTTTTTACACCAGCTTTGGCTTTGATCGTTTGGACATTGGTATCATGGGTTGCTTTGAATGTTTGTACATATGTATTGTCAGTTTGGGTAATGGTTGAAATGGCTTCGGCATTTTCAACATCAAAGCTGACTTGATTGGTTGTGGGTAAACCACTTACATTGTTGAAATCATTTTGGATCGTGAGTGTAAGGGTAAAGGATTGGCCGCGTTGGATCGTACCTTGTACGTCACTGGTCAAAGTGAGTTCGGGGGCAACTTGCCAAATTTCAACATAGGTTGGTACATGATTGAAAGTGGTGGGTAGACGATAATTCTTGGCATCGGGGCCATATAAGGTGAAGTTGGAAATATTGATGGTTGTATAAGTTCCGGCATTGGCGGATGCTAATTGACCATCCCCATCGGCACCGACTTCGTTGGTTGGTGTTGTCGTAGAATGATAATCTTCACGCGTATAGACATGTTCCATGTCGGACCAATCACCATTCAAGTAATATTCACCGGATGAAGGAATGGCTGCTCAACCAAAATTAAATACTTTCACTTGATTGGTTCCATCATAATAGCGGCTATTCACAAACGCAAAACTTTGGTTTGTGGAATAATGACCGGCATAACTGGCTGGATCGGCTTCGGTTGCATATACTTGTTGGGGTAAAAAAATAAAGAATAGGCCTGCACATAATAGGGCTTGGACGATTTTTTTCATTTGTGTCTCCCTCTATTTTAAAAATATTGTATTTTACAACAAATATATTCTAGCAATGGTTAAAGGAAGATTCTATGAAAAAAGTCCCAGTTCGATCATTTCTGAGACTTGTAATAGGGAAGGAAAGCTTGTTTCCATTCGATGATTTGTTGATAAAAGAGGGGATCTTGGATCCATTGGGACATGTGTGCATCCAAATAAGGAAGTAGCGGTGTATGGGCGAACCGCACTTGGAGCATGGCTAGTAATTGGCCGATATCGTATCCAGGATAGCCCCAGTGTGCACATTCCAAATCAACCAAAGCCGGTTTTTGGTATCCCATAAAACATTATAGATGCTAACATCACCCAGACAGAGCATTTGCTTGCCTAGGGGTGGTTGTTGTTCAATCTTATTTTGATACATGCATTTTTGGATCTTTGTTTGATAACTAAAATAAGATCCGGTTGCTTGTCGAAGATCTTGTTTTGTGATGTTCTTTAGATCTTCAAAAAAGGAAAAAAGAGGTTTCCATAGTTGTTCATCCATCAAATCTTTTGCTTGAAATTGGGATAGAGGACGACCTGAAAGTCGCTTCATGGTCAACGTTGTCGTTTTGGGCTGCCAGGCAATGATTTTTGGAAATTGGATTTGATCGTCTTGGAGCGAGCTCAACAAATGGATCATATCTACTTCCACTTGAGCGCGTGTAAGTGGCCAGTGGGTATCGTACTTTTTTAAGTGCGAATGATAGACCTTGATGATCTGGTCTTGTTTGGCTTGGACATCATTGACCCTGGCAAGCAAAGTAGGATCAGAGTAATTCATCAAGGATCATACATACGCGTGCCGTCAACAAGGGACAGTTCGCAAAGCAATTGTTCTCGACCGCTTTTTTGGCACCTTCTGGTGTACCAATGTTTACGCCAATGATATCTTCACACTGCAAGGATGCATAATAGGTTTGGAATGCATCTTCCAATTGTTTCACTTTCTGTTGGAGGACGGCTAGATTTTCTGCGTCTTTTTGACCTGTATATCCATATTTGAGGCCTAGACCCATCATGGCGCCGGTAAGCGCACCACAGCGTTCGCCATTGAACATGCCACCGCCAAATCCAGCACCAATTTTTTTGGCCGTTTTTTCATCATATCCCAGTTTCTTAGCGGCATAAGCCAGGGTTACTTGTGAGCAATGAAGTCCGGATGCGAAATCTTTTGCGACCGTTTCTACAAAGGTTGTACTTGGTTCTTTTGCCATTTTGATTTCCTTCTTTCTTTATAATAACTCGTCTAAAAGCATACATACACGAGCCGTCAATAGAGGACAATTTTTGGTTAATTGTTCTTCTTGGATCTTCTTTTGGCCTTCGGGTGTACCGAAATTAGCACCAATCACATCTTTACACAATAAGCTATGGTATTGATCCATGAATGCAGCTTCCAAAGCTTTTTTCTTGGCTTGTAAAGTTTGTTCATTGGCTTTGTCTTCCGGTCCGGAATGGCCGTATTTGAGGCCAAGGCCCATCAATGCACCCGTTAATGCGCCACAGCGTTCGCCATTCATCATGCCACCACCAAAAATGGAAGCCATGTGTTTGGCTGTATCCACGTTGTATCCCAGTTTTTTTGCGGCATACGCAAAAGTGACTTGGGAACACATCATGTGTTCTTGGGTGAAGTCATGGGCAATTTGTTCAATGAGTTCCTCACTTGGTTCTTTCATACAATTTCCTCACTTTCATTGTAAGGTTAAAATAAACCTATAAAACCAATTTGTCAACTAGGAATAAAAGTGTTAAACTCTCAGTATACAGAAAAAAGAAAAAGGAGCCAAGTATCATGCATATTGCGGAAAATGTAACAGATTTGATTGGGCATACGCCCATGGTGAAATTGAGTCAAAAAACCAATCCCACTGCAGCTGAAGTCGTGGTGAAGTTAGAAAATTTCAATCCCATGTCCAGCATTAAAGATCGTGTAGGTCTAGCTATGATCGAAGATGCAGAACAAAAGGGCATTCTTTGTCCTGGAGCTACGATCATCGAGCCAACCAGTGGCAATACCGGTATTGGATTGGCGATGGCTTGTGCAATCAAGGGCTATCACTTGATCTTGACCATGCCGGAAACGATGAGCATGGAGCGTCGGAAAATATTAACCGCATTAGGGGCGGAAATCGTTTTAACGGAAGCACGGTTGAATATGCCGGGTTCGATCCAAAAGGCCAAAGAATTACAGGCACAAATTCCTCATGCATGGATCCCTGATCAATTTTCCAATCCGGCCAATGCCGAGGTGCATCGGCAAACCACCGCAAAAGAGATTCTAGCGGATACCGATGGGCAAGTAGACATCTTTGTGGCTGGCGTTGGTACAGGAGGTACGTTGACAGGCATTGGCAAGGTTTTGAAACAAAACGATCCAAATACCCAAGTGGTAGCGGTTGAACCGTTGAAATCTGCTGTATTGTCGGGTGGCAAACCCTATCCGCATCGGATTCAAGGAATCGGGGCTGGCTTTATTCCCGCTAATATGAATATGGAGATTGTCGATGAGATCTTATTGGTGGAAGATGAAGATGCGAGCAAGTATGCCCATTTGTTGAGTCAAAATGATGGCATCTTAGCTGGAATTTCGGGGGCGGCCAATGTGTGGGCAGCCGTTACTTTGGCACAGCGTCTGGAAAATAAAGGAAAACGAATCGTAACGGTATTGCCCGATAGTGGAGAACGCTATTTGAGTACGTGGTTGTTTGAAGAGTTTGCTCGCAATGCCAAAGAGGCAGGAAATCGATTGGATCAATCGGTATTTAAAGATCTGGATAGTCATTTGCCAAAAGCCGTGGCTTTGTCTTTGCGTTATTTTCAAAATGGCTTGTATTGTTCGGAAGCGATGTTGCGTGGATTCAATGAAGCGTATGAGTTACAGTTTCCTAGTGATCAATATAAGATTGCGACCGCTTTTGGGTCCGGTTTAGGGGAATCGGGTTGCGCTTGTGGTGCGGTAACGGGTTGTGCCATGGTCTTAAGCTTAATTGCGGGGCGTAGTCATAATTATGAATCGGAACGTTTGGCTTTTACGGTGACCAATGAATTGCATGATCGCTTCCGTCAATTGGAGCATGCGATGTGTTGTCGTGTACTAACGAAGCCATTTGTTTGGAATTCCGAAGAGCATAAGATGAATTGTGAGCGAATCGTCAAGGAAGCAGCCGAGATTACCGATGATATCATTCAGAATCAGTTATTGGATTATCTACCTAAACATGGAGGTAAAGCACTAGAGGAAAAGCCAAAATATATCAACAATCCCAATAAGGTGCGTATCTAATGAATTTGGAAATGTTTGAAGGCGTTTCGGCATTGATTCATGATCCGCAGTACCGGAAACCGTTGGGTCTTCCTGAACAGGTGGTTGAATCGTATCAATTATTAGCGATGGGGGAATACAATGTGAATTTTAAATGGATTCATCCCCTAACGCAAAAGCCTTTATTATTGCGAATCAACACGGCCAGTCAGATCCATGTCGATGATTCGATTGGGTATGAAGCCCATGCCTTGGATTTGTTGAAAGAAAGTTGCCATACCCCTCAAGTATGGGGCTGTTGGCCCAAAGATACGCATCGTCCCTATGGGGTCTTGGTGGAATCTTGGTTACCAGGCCATGCTTTGGATTATCAAACAGAGTGTGGATTGGGTATGCAGATCTTAGCGGATATTCATAGTATTCCAATATCGGTGAATGATGGTCTGATCGTTGATAACGATCCTTTGGCTGCGATATTGAAAGAATGTGAAGACATGTTTTCGGTTTATGTGCATGCATCCAATAAGGATGCGCATGTGGAAGCACATATTCGTTCGATGTTGGATACGGCTTGGCAGATATACAAAAACAATCCAACATCGATGTCGTATCGATGTTGTGTCAATACAGAACTCAATAATGGGAATTTTTTGATCAATGGCAATGAAAAAACCAATTATTTGATTGATTGGGAAAAACCGGTATATAGTGAGCCGGCACAAGATCTGGGTCATTTTTTCGCGCCTACGACCACATTCTGGAAAACCGATATCCTTTTGGAGAAATCCTGTGTGGATGCCGTATTGAAAGAATATATCCAAGCGGTCGATGGACGTTTTTGTTTGGATGGATTGATCGAACGGACGTATACGTATTTATCGATTACTTGTTTACGGGGCATTACCTATTGTGCGATGGCTTGGGTCCAATATCAACAGTCTGATCGCTTGATCCACAATCCAGAAACAAAAAAGAAGTTGGATCAATATCTCGAGGATGCCTTTTTGGATCAAATAGAACAAAATTATTTATAAAACAGTCAGAACTGGCTGTTTTTTTATAGGCGTAGACCTTTGATGTCTTTGATTCGGCTTAGGATGACATTGGTTTGAATGGATAGGGCACCAGGTAATGGATCGATGACTTCTTGAAGAAGACGGTCCATTTCTTCTTGTCCGGCAACGATGGCATGTACATGAAGACGACAATGACCAGTTGTTTGATAGATTTGGGTAATGTCCGGACAATCTTTGAGTTTTTGAATAACGGTATGGAATGTTTCTGGTTTTGTTTCAATTTCAAAAAAACAAGAAATGGAATCCGTTAGTTTATGCGGATCTATGATGGTCGTATATTCTTCAATGATGCCACGATTTTCCAATTCTTTAACGTGGTTTTTCACTGCCACTCGTGATATACCAAGTTTATTGCCAATTTCTGAATAGGTATATCGCGCATTTTCAATCAATAATTCTAATATTTTTTGATCCAGTGTATCTAGTTCTTCCACAAACATAGAAGTCTCCTTTTCTGCTTTTATTGTAC
>NZ_JAXDRQ010000028.1:0-32763 GCF_034090965.1 Absicoccus sp.
AATTCAGCCTTCATATAATTTAGACTCCAATCTAGAATTTTTTAAAGTTCTTGGAGCAGCTCCAAAAACTCTAATTGAATTCACTAAAATTATCGGAGATTTATTGATGAATTGGAATCCACTGTTTTATCTGACGCTTACCTTACTTTTTTCATTCGTCGTCTCCGATAGCATAAAATGTTTTTGTAAACGTTAGAAGTTCCATTTGCATAGAAAAAGGAAGTCAATCCTTGTAGAAATAATTGTGACCAAACAAATTCGAAAGGAGACTTCCCATGTCTAATTTTAAAACAGAACTCTACAAAGCTTTAGCCTCAGGTTCATCAATTGATGGAATTGTTCGTTCAGAAATTGAATCCTGTGTCAATTTCCTTCTGAAAACAGAACTAACCAGCTTCCTTGATTATGAGCCTTACGACACGGCTGGATACAATACGGGCAATTCCAGAAATGGCTACTATGCTCGTACGATCATGACTCGCTATGGCGATATTGAGGTTCAGGTACCAAGAGATCGTAACGGTGAATTCAAGCAGCAGACCATCCGGCCTTATAAACGAAATACAGATAATCTGGAAACGACGATCCTACCGCTTTATTCTAAAGGAATCACCACTTCGGAAATCAGTGATCTGATCGAGAAAATGTATGGGCATGCCTATACACCGGCAACGATTTCAAATATGACGAAAGCCGTAGAGGATCATGTGAAAGAAATCCATGAAAGAGCCTTGAATAAACGTTATGCCGTCATCTATATGGATGCTATCTATCTTAATGTACGTCGTGATTCCGTTTCAAAAGAGGCACTGCATATCCTGGTTGGTATCACTCCGGAAGGCTATAAAGAAGTCCTTGATTACCGACTGTACCCGACCGAATGTGCCGAAAACTATAAGGAAATGCTCCAGGACATATATCAGCGAGGTTGCCATGAAGTCCTTCTCTTCGTCAGTAACGGGAGGCAGGGCCTTCGTGATCGATATCTTGAGATATTTCCACATGCCCAGCATCAATCGTGCTGGGTACATATCCAACGCAATGTTCTTCGACTGGTACGCAACAAGGATAAGCAGGAAGTAGCGGATGCCCTTAAAGCGGTATATCAATGTAAAACATTAAAGGAAGCCAATAAAGCATTGGATGATTTTATTGAGACATACAAAGATAAATATCCAAAGATACAGGATCGATTTGAGAACCGGGACAGTCTATTCAGTTGGCTTTCATTTCCAAAAGACATCCAATGCAGCCTTTATACTTCGAACCTTATCGAAGGCTTGAACAAGCAATTGAAACGGAAGATCAAACAGAAAGAACAGTTTCCCAATGAAGAATCACTGGAACGTTTTGTATGCACCCGATTCATGGAATATAACCAACAATTTTCCAATCGTGTACATCGTGGATTCAATAAAGTTCAAAAGGAACTGGTGGATATGTTCGATCAACAATACAAATAACAGCATGCATTATTCTGCAGGGAGGACTGTTTACACAAAATTATTTGAACTATCTAACTTTCTAATCGTTTTTTATTATTTTTATATGACATTAAATCCTCGATAATACTCGATAATAATAGGATGAAAAAAATAATAATGTGTCCGAAACAGTTTATACTGCCGTAGGTCTAACGCAAAAAAAAATTTAATATATCTACCTTGTAACCTTTTTTTCTAAAAACTATTGCAATGCTGTAGCTTGAAGCGCTGAGCCATAATTAAAAGCATTGTGAAATGTAATGATTCCAACTTTTTTCATTCTAAAACACCTTTTTAGCATCTAAATAAGATAAAACTCGTTTAACAACAACTGAATCTTTTTTTAAGTCAAATTTCCTGGCAAACATGAAATTGCCATTCATAAACTTATCATAATCCTCATTAATCAATAACTTTGGACTTGCCTGTAATCCCTCAAACACGATATATCGTCCATTATATTTCATAATGTTCTTTTTGAACTTAGAATTCATCAACAGTATCTGAAAAAAATGTTCATCCGGACAAGCTGTATATTTAAATTTCGTAACATAATCTGTATTTTCAATAGTATCCAGTATGTATTTCATACAATCATTAGTAATACTAAACCATTGTGATCCTTTATATAGATCATAGTTTTTAAAGTTGCTTCTATGAATAATTGGTCTTTGGATTAGACGAAGAGAATTATCTAAGATTCGATAACGAATTGTGCGATTTTTTGGATTTTCTCTAAATAAAGAATAGGTCATTAATCGCCATTTATATGAACCGATATTTTCAACTTCCACATATTGCTTATCTAAGCCATTTTTTATTAGATATTGATTCAATTGATTTGGTTTCATTAATAATAAATCTTGCCCACTAATGAAATGAATATAATCATATCGATTATGCGTAGAATTGACGAGTTTTAATAATTCTATAGTTGCTCTAACTTGACTAAATCCAGACCAATTTACACTTATACGATTTGAAACAAAATAAATATTATTACTTTGCGAATAGAAAGATTTTAATTCGTTATATAATAGATCATTCTTTTTGTCTATATGAATAAAAACATCACCAAATTGTAAAGAACGAATTAATAATTTTAATTGTTCTTCATCTTTATGTGCGCTAATAATAAAAGCATGTTTTAACATTATATTCTGCTCCTTATTTTTCATAATAAAAAGTATCTTTATATTTTGTTTATTTTTGATTTGATCATCTTCATTCCATTCAATGCAACTTCATTTTGTCCTATTAGTAATATCATTCCATATACAATAACCGACCCAAATACAGAAATAATGATCCTTAAGAATAATGATACTATAAACATTTGACATAATTGACATATTATCGCAATAGCAATACAACCAATGATAAGTGGTATCATTTTCATACTGCTAAAAGTATCTATATAAGCTCCGGAACCTCTTCTACAAATAAACATGACAATGATTTCTGCTAAAACTGTTGTTATTGCCGCACCATTTAATCCCCATAAAGGAATAAAGACTAAATTTAAAGATATATTTACGATACCCGAAATAATTGTAGCATAGAAATAACTCTTTTCATTTCGATTTGGCACGAGTACAGCTTGGGAATAAAAACATCCAATAACAGTAAAAAATAAAGCTATACAAAGAATACGAAGTGAGTTACTTCCATATGCAAAAGAAGGTGGAGCTAATACTGCCAAAATATCTTTACTTAAGAAGAATAGACCAATAATGCTTGGAATAGCAAACACATACAAAACATTCCGCAATCCAGATAAAAGAGACATATAATTTTTTCGATCATTATTCCCTAAATAAATAGAAATACGTGGAATTGCTACAACAATTACTGCATTTAATAACGATTTAATGACGGTATACACATTTGATGCTATAGAATACACACCAACTTCGCTATTTGATCTAAAAAAGCCAAGAATGATGATATCCGATTTTACATATATCATTGCAGCAATTGAAACACAAAATAAATAAATAATTGGCTTTAAATGTGTTTTAAGATTTAAATGAAATGTAAAACGATATGGCAAATATTTTCGAGTAAAATAGATATTTAATATGTAATTCATGGAATAGGATATCATCATAATACATGTATATAAAATTAAATCATTTTTTGATTTAACAAGTGTCAATATTAAAATCATTGATATTGTTTGAATGACGATATATCGTAATGTTAAATAAAAAAAATTTTCAAAAACATTATTCAGCCAATCACGTCCCAATGTTCCTGCAATTATCTCAATGCTTAAAATATAAATCAAAATTGCTTCTTTATTTATTATAGGGACAAATTTTACTATTAAATATAATGTCAATAAAGAAATAATGGTCATCACGACATTTATGGAAAAAAACTCCGTTGTCAGTTTTTCCATTTTTTCTTTATCCTCTCGAACACGAGCTACTTCACGAATTGCATAAGTTGGTACTCCAAGACTGGCTATGGTAATAAAATATTGTATTACAGAATCTGAAAAACTATATCTTCCTAAATTATCACTGCCTAATACACGTGTAATATAAGAATAGGTTACCAGAGGAAAAACAATGACGCATCCCTGTTTTACAACGTTTAATATAGCATTTACTTGAATAGATTGCTTTTTTTTCACAGGATTTCCTCCCTATTGTGATCAGTAGAATTTACTTGGATACTTTAACACTTATAAGAATATTATTCAATAAAGGGCCATTCGAAGATGACCCTTGTTTACTGTTTACCATAAATTACCTTTATTCGTTACTAGGCTATTTTAAGCAACATTTATTCTTAGAGATGTTTATTGTTCTAGTTCTTTTAAATATCGCGCCAAGGCATCATGCCAATCAGGTAAACGTGTAAATCCGTGTTTGTCCAATTCGGTTTGATTCATACGACTATTCTTTGGACGTTTGGCTTTGGCTGGGAATGCACTACTATCCACTGGAGTTACTGGTACATCCATGCCGGCTTGTTTAAAGATTTCTTTGGCAAAATCATACCAACTAATAAAATCACCGGAATTGGTTGCATGATAGGTTCCATATTCTTTCGTTTGAATCATATCTACAACTAAACGAGCTAAATCGTAAGTATAGGTAACCATACCAATTTGATCATTGACAACACTGACGGCACCACGCTCTTTCCCTAAACGCAACATCGTTTTGATAAAATTATTTCCATTCTTCCCAAATACCCAAGAAATACGAATGATAAAATGTTTTGGATAACTTTCAACAGCTAATTCCCCTTCATATTTGGTTTGTCCATACACATTCAATGGTTCACGGTGTCCATATTCCATCCAAGGATTGGTTCCTTCACCATTGAATACATAATCCGTTGAAAAGTACATCACAGGAATATCGTGTTTTTTACATGCTTCCACAATATTCTTTGTACCATTCGCATTCACTTTACGAACCACATCGGGCATATCTTCCGCTTTATCAACGGCTGTCCATGCTGCACAATGCACAACGGCATCTGGATGCACTTCATCCATGACTTTTTGAACAGCTTGTGCATCTGTAATATCTAAAGATACATACGGTGCACGACAAACACTGGTTCCATCTTGAATGCCTGCATACGTTTCTGCAAGATCCGTACCATATCCTTCTAAATTGCGTGATGCCAATTCATTTATGACATCATGGCCTAATTGACCAGCTACACCTGTTACTAATACTTTCATTATTCTTCTGCTCTTCCTTTATCCACATACATTTTTTGGAAATAGTTTTGATACTCACCACTAATGATGTTTTCCCACCATTCTTTATTATCCAAATACCATTGAATGGTTTGTGGGATACCGGTATCAAATGTATATTTTGGTTTCCATCCCAATTCAGTTTCTAATTTGGTTGGATCCATGGCATATCGAAGATCATGACCTTTCCGATCTGCAACAAATGTAATTAAGCTTTCTGGCTTATTCAATGCATGCAATACCGTTTTCACAACTTGTAGGTTTGTACGCTCATTGTGTCCTCCCACATTGTATACTTCACCATCTCTTCCCTTACGAATGATCAAATCAATGGCCGTGCAATGATCATATACATGCAACCAATCACGCACATTTTCTCCCGTTCCATATACAGGAATGGTTTCATCATTCAAAGCACGTGAAATGATCAATGGAATCAATTTTTCTGGGAAATGATAAGGTCCATAGTTATTCGAGCAACGACTAATTGTAACTGGTAAACCATATGTGCGATGATAAGCCAATACAAACAAGTCTGCACTTGCTTTTGCCGAAGAATATGGACTGGAAGTATGAATTGGCGTTTCTTCCGTAAAGAATAAATCCGGACGATCCAAAGGTAAATCACCATAAACTTCATCCGTAGATACTTGATGATATCGTTTGATACCATATTTTACACAAGCATCCAACAATGTAGTAGTTCCCATCACATTGGTCTTTACAAAGATTTCAGGATCTTCAATACTACGATCGACATGAGATTCAGCCGCAAAGTTCACAACTACATCAAAATGCTCTTTTTCAAACAATTGAAAAATAAAATCACGATCCGCAATATCACCTTTCACAAATTTATAATTTGGTTTATCCTCAATAGGTTTACAAGTTTCTAAGTTACCTGCATATGTTAATTTATCTAGATTCACAAATTCATCGTCTGGATATGTATTGACCATATAATGCATAAAATTACCGCCAATAAATCCAGCTCCACCAGTTACTAAAAATTTCATGTGTTTTCCTCCTACTTATTATAAACAAATTGATTATTCGATTCTTCTAGGGTTGGCCCTACCTGATCTTTCTCACTTAATACCGGTTCAATACCATTTAATAAAGATCCCCAGTCAACAGCACAGGTTGGATCATCATAGCGCATGCCACCCTCACTTGCTTTGTTATAGACATTGTCCACTTTATACATGAATTTAACATCATCTGTTAGCGTCAAGAATCCATGTGCAAATCCTTGTGGAATAAAGAATTGACGATGATTATCTTCACTCAGCTCAACACTGACCCATTGTGCAAATGTAGGACTTCCCTTACGAATATCTACGGCAACATCAATTACCTTTCCTTTTATACAACTTACTAACTTGGATTGTGCATAAGGCGGATTTTGCCAATGCAAACCACGAAGCGTTCCCTTCTTGGCACTAAAAGACATATTATCTTGGACAAATGTTACATCTACGCCTATTTTCTCGTATTTTGGTTTTTCATAAGTTTCCGTAAACCATCCACGATGATCTCCAAACACATCGGTATCAATGATCAATACACCGGGAATTTTTGTTTCTGTTACTTTCATTATTCAGCCCACTCCTGTTCTACATATTCTTGATTCATGATTTTCTTCAAATACGCACCATATTGATTCTTTTTATAGATTTCATAGATTTCTTCTAATTGTTTTCGATCGATCCAACCATTTTTGAAAGCAATCTCTTCTAAACAAGCAATCTTACGATGTTGATGATCTTCAATGGTCTTCACAAAATTGGTTGCATCCACTAGAGATTCATGGGTACCCGTATCCAACCAAGTAAAGCCATCCCCTAATAAGGTGACATTTAATTCATTATTTTCTAAATAAATACGATTTAGATCCGTGATTTCTAATTCCCCACGTGCACTTGGCTTCAAATTCTTCGCATAGTCAACCACTTTATTGTCATAGAAATAAAGTCCAGTAACTGCATAATTTGATTTTGGATGAGCCGGCTTTTCTTCCAAAGAAACGGCCTTTCCATCTTTATCAAATTCAACAACACCAAAACGTTCAGGATCTTCTACATAATAGCCAAACACCGTTGCACCCACTTCTTTTTTAGCCGCAGCACGCAACCGTTTTGTCAAACCATGACCATGGAAAATATTATCGCCTAGAATCATAGCGACACTGTCATCCCCAATAAATTCTTCGCCTAAAATAAAAGCTTGGGCCAATCCATCCGGAGAAGGCTGTACTTTATAGGATAATTCCACACCAAAATCATGGCCATCCCCTAATAATTCTTGAAAACGAGGGGTATCATCTGGTGTTGAAATAATTAAGATTTCACGAATCCCAGCATTCATTAAAATGCTCATTGGATAATAAATCATTGGTTTATCATAAATCGGTAATAATTGTTTACTTGTCACTTTCGTCAATGGATACAGTCTTGTTCCACTTCCACCCGCTAGAATAATGCCTTTCATAAAAGAAGACCTCCTTAACGACATAATAATAAACCCTTACGTAACGTAAGGGTCAAGTATTATTTCTTACAAATAAAGACACCCGCTTCCTTTGTGATATGAAGAGGCAATTGTTTTTGAATAAATTCTTTAAATTCTATAAGTCTTGGTCCAATGATCTCACTTTGATTGCCATGACAACTCATTATATAATCCACCAAAGGTTGCGCCTCATCCACGATCAATTCATCTGGGTAATAGGAAACTTCAACCGATGAAAAATAAGGATTCAGTATTTCTTTGCCATTTTCCAATCCAAATACATCATATAAATTCGTTTGAGATAATGTGACTTTAGAATCAAAAGCTTGTACTAAAGCTGTGATTTCTTTCATATGGTTTGATCCATATGTACTGCAATACAATACACCATCTGGTTTTAATACCCGACAAATTTCCGCAATTCCCTGATGTAAATTTTGTAAATAAAACAAAACATGATTCGCAATGACGCAATCAAAATAGGCATCCTTAAATGGAATCTTTTCGCAATCCGCTACAATACAATTAAATGCAGAACCATATTTTTTGCGAACCTCCGATACCATTCCTTCGGAACTATCCGATAAAAAGAATTCCCGATTGCGTAAATTTAATGTATTGTTTTTCCACAGTTCACCCGATCCACAACCAATTTCAAGCAATCGATTGACTCCTTGAAAATCGATTTGGGAATACAACCAAGGAAACCATCCCATTGGATTCTGTGAATATTTCTCATGTAGTGCAATTCGTACATCCAAATTCTTTGATGTCATATATTGATTGATGATGGATGAATTATCCTGACTCATTTGTACCAACGAAATCAAGTTCGACCAATCAAAGGAATCATTCTCCAAAGAAGAAGATGCAATCTCTAAAGCTTCTTTTAAATTCTCTAGATTTTTAATTTTGGCCTGTACTAAACTGGACTGTAACGATAACGATTCTTTTAATGTCTCTTCCGAAGACATCATGGAAAAAATATCTTCAATTGAAAAATCTAAATTTCGTAACGTAATGATCTTTTGTAGACGAATAAAATCTTTCTCACTATATTGACGATAACCATTCTTTAAAATACAAGAAGGCTTCAATAAACCAATCTTGTCATAATAACGAATTGTTCGTTGACTGACATTAGCGAGTTTCGCAAACTGACCGGTTGTATAGTAGTTCATATTTAGCTATTCATTGATAATAACGCAAATCTTCGTATACGATCTAAGAAAGGACGAGAATGAAACAACAATTGAAAACCATGCCCCATAAAAGGAATGAACTGCTTCGTGCGCATTTCTTTTAGCATTTGATTGAATAAAACATTCGATTCCGAATATTTATTAGCTACATTTACATCATTATGCGATTGCACATACTCCATCGCATCCGCAATGTTTGCAACCTTTCCCTGTTTATACGCATCTGTAATAAAACACAAATACAAATATTGTTCATACAGGTTTGATCGTGAAACACTATTTGAAGACATACGATATTTTAAAATCGGTTCATTAATATTTGATATTTTATATCCCTTTAATACAGCACGTAACACAAAATCCGTGTCTTCACAAAGTGGAATCAAACGATAACCATGTAAGTCATCAAACATATTTTTCTTGCCAAACCAAGTAGGATGTGCAACCACCTGTCCATATCGCAAACATTTCTGGATTTTATCTGGATCAGAAGGAACTTTATTGATTTTATATAATACATTTCCATTATCATCAATCACTTCTGTCAAACCGCCAATCAAATCAACACGATTAGATTTTAGATAGTTTATTTGTTTCTCAAACCGATCTGATAACGAAATATCATCTGCGTCCATTCGTGCAATATACTCACCTTTTGCCAGTTTTAATCCCCGATTTAAAGAACTGGCCAATCCTATATTTTTTTCGTTTGGATAAAATCGGATGCGAGGATCCTTAGCTACATATTCATGAATCACGCTTCGATGCATTTCATTTTCTGGATTGTCTAATATAATAATATATTCAAAATCTTGATAGGTTTGATTCAAGATAGATTCAATGGATTGCCTTAATTGCGATTCATTCTCTTTGTATGTTGACATGATAACTGAAATCATTCTTGATACCTCAATTCAAATTGATAAAAAATTTAGAAGGTCGTCTCCTAGAAAATAATAGAAATGAAACATGAAAAACCAGAATACCAATGATAATGTACAATACAAAAACCATTTTTCTACTTTTTTTCTTGTTCATCCAAAAATTCTTTGATACTTAGTTTCTGAATCAATTCTTTATTCTTATCTTGTACTTTGGATAATTCACTAGCTTGTGAGAATGTGATGATATATAGAAAGAAAATAAACAAAGAAAAGATAAAGTTACTTGCACTCATGAATCCCAATTGATTGGATGCCCATAAAGCAAGACCTGGGAATAAGCTAAGAATCAATAATAAAATGGACCATAATATCCATACAATGGATTGATTAATATTTAATCCTTGTTTGCGAATCTTACGAATCACAAAGATAAATGTAAAGATACTGGCACCGATAAACACAAACTGTAAACGCAATGACATACTTACCTCTTTCGGAATGGTTGGATAAAGAAAATTGAAACTAACATACGACTCATATATTTGATTGTATTGCTTAGATTTAAATACGATTCACCAAACTCTCGCTCACTCATTTGGACTTGGACTTCTTTGACTTTGTACTGTTTCTTCAACATATAAACAAGCGTATCTGGTTCTGGTGGATTGTTCATATCCAATGCGTATTCTTTGATACATGTTTTATCGTAAGCACGAAATCCACTTGTTGGATCCTTGATCGTCTTACCCGTTGTTAACTTAATAGCACCGGCAATCAGTCTGGATCCAGCCATACGCGCGGTCCAAGGTTTCTTTTCTGTCACAAATCTGGAACCAATCACGATTTGATTGCCTTTTTCAATTTCATCTACAAGATCTTGTATATACTTTGCCGAATGTTGGCCATCCCCATCAAATTGAATGGCTACATCATAATTTTGTTTCATGGCCAATTTAAATCCAGTTTGTACAGCACCAAACAATCCCAAATTACAAAATCCATCAATGGTATGAAAATGATTCTTACGGCATACTTCCAATGTATTGTCTTTAGATCCATCATTCACAACCACATAATCAACTTGCGGTGCATTTTCAATGATATCCTGGACTGTCTTTTCAATATTTAATGCCTCATTATAGGCAGGTATGATTACCAATGTTCTTAAATCACTCATGCTTTCCCTCAAACATGTTCATTATATAGATTTCAACACTATATTTCAAATGAATAAGTCAAGTCTAAGAACAATATTTAGACTTGACTTATTCATTTCTATATAAATTGTTTTAAATGTTGATAATACTTTTGAATTCCAACATCTAAACCCGTTATTTGTTTTTGATAAATCTTCATAATTCGAGTATTATCTAAAATCACTTTTGGAACGTCTACAGCACGAGATGCTTCATAAGTAACCTTTGGTTCTAAACCAAGATTGTCGATTTCTTTAATAATGTCATTAATTGATACACCATGATTACTAGATAAATTAAATACTTCCTCATCTCCGTCATAGTACATTAGAGAGTATAACATTTCACAAACATCATCAATATAAATATAGTCACGGATTACTGATCCATCGCCCCAAACTTCTATTGTTTCATGTTTCATTGATTTTTTTAGCGCTGCATCTATAAAACCAACTCCCTTATGAAAATCTTGTCCAGGGCCATAAGGGTTTGAGATGCGAGCAATTAACATATTTGAATGGATTTGTGTATTAAAAGTTTTCAAAACACTTTCAATACACAATTTGACTGTTCCATAATGATTGATTGGTTGTGGTAAAGCTGTTTCTTTTATTGGTTGCTCTTTTTGAAGGCCATATACGGTTCCACCTGAAGACAAAAAAATCACTTTAATTTGTTTCTGTAAACACATATCAAATAATTTCACACTTTGTACAAAATCTCGTGAATATCCTTGTAAAAATCTTTTATTAGAATTACCTGGATTCACTGTACTCAGTGAATGATATACAACATCAATATCTATTAATGATTCTTCTAAACATTCATCATCAAAAAAATCACCTTCGATGTAACGTACTCCAGCAATAGGACGAGTAGGTTTCTGAATATCAAATGAAGAAACATCTTCACCATGGGATAATAATGTTTGTACAAGGTTTGTGCCAATAAAACCATTACCTCCGATCACTAATACTTTTTTCATCTTCTTTAATTCCTTTCAAAATACTTTGTTTTACTTTTTCTCCTTCAACATCCCATGAAGTTGATTGTGCAAATTCAATACCCTTTTTACGAATCTTTTTCATCAAATTTTCAAATTTAATATAATTTTACAGTGTATAAGAAATATCAATTGGATCATAATCTACTAAAACACTATTTTCACTATTGGTTAGCCAGTCACTATTTGGCCCTTTTGAACATACAGCTATTGATCCAGAAGCCATGACCTCCAAAGGTAACAAAGAGACATTCGTATTCGAAATGATCAAACATAAATCACATGTTGAATATACATCAGATAATTGTGATATATCCAATATGCCTTTGTTATCGTATTCAAATGGAATGTCATAATTTGAACAGTCCCAACCTGCAAACACAACTTCTACTTCTGGCATTTTCTTCTTTAGAAGAGTCAAAGCCAATAACCCAAGTTCAAAATCTCTTCTAGGAGTAACTGGTCGAGCATAGAAAAAAACTCTTTTTTTATCATCAGTTTTTGGTCTTGGATGATATAAGTCTTTATCGTAAGAAAATCCAAAGCTATCTGCGACCATGTGATATTGATTGATACAAATATCTTTTAACCATTCTCCAGCTGTAAGGCCTCTAAAACCAAATTTGTATGTATTTTCTGCAAATTCATATTCTGAACCCTTTGCATAAAAATACGGTTCAAAATCTTGTACAAAGTAAAACTTAGAAACAACATTATCAAATCGACGAACAAAATACGCTGTTTCCCAGTTTGTAGCTACAATTCCATGCGCATAAGTCATTTTATCTGTCGTTGGATATAATTCAACGTTTGTATCTAATATTTTAAAATATGTACGAATAAAAGTCACCATATCTTCTTGTGATCTTGGAGTAGGTGATTTATAGATATAAACTCGGTTATGTATATCATGTCTTTCTAAATAGCTGATAAAACGGAATATATTAATATGTCCTCCAGAACCAATGCCAATTTCAGGGATCACCCAATTTAATGTTAATTTTTCATTTTTATTGGACTTGTAATCTTCGACATGAAATGGATATCGTTCTGTTTCTGTGATAAAACTCCAAAATTTTACCAATTCTATTTTATCTGGACCATTCTTCCATCGTCTATAGGAACCACGTATTCCTCTTTTTTTAATTGAATGAACTGCTTTTTTTATCATATTTCTCTCTCATTTCTACTGATTTCTTTGTCTCAATTGCTGAGATAATTTCATATCCAACTTTTTCTGTTCTTTTTCAGGTAAGTTGTAATACTTTCCTGCATAATAGGCTGAATAAAATTGATACCAATCTCTTCTTGTTGCATAATATGCCCAATATATTTTCTGTTTTTTTGATAATTTAGCATTTTTCACATAGGCTAAATCATTCTTTAACAGACGCAAGTATCCACGAATTAATTCTTTTTTCGTGTGAACCATCACATAGTGATGAAGACGATATAGTCCTTTATATTCATCAAAATACCGTTCTTTATACGTTTTCAATGGATAATTATGTGAATGATATACTGCAGCATTCTCACAATATAACTTTTTATATCCCAATTCAATCATTTTTCGTGCCCAAATTTGGTCTTCTGCAAAATCCACATCATCATATGGATATTTTTCCCAAATATCTCTTCGCATACATGAATTATTATCAGAATAAAAGGCTAGCATATGACGATACCCTTCATCATTTTTATATCTTTCCTTGTCTTCCAAATAATAAACTGTATTTTTTTCGCCAAATCCTTTGAAATGGTAATATAAATTACGTTTATCAAACAAATTGCATTCTGGATATGGATAATGCTTACCAAATCCACCAACAATCTCTGGATTGCTTTTCATTCCATTAATAAAATTTTCAATCCAAAATTCATCATAGGGTTTCGCATCTTGAGTAATAAAAATAATATAATCTCCGGTCCCAAGACTTGCGCCTAGATTCCGTGTTTTTCCGTGGCCAAACTCCTCTTTTGGAATTTGTTTTAGAATACAATGATGTTTCTTAATGATATCAATTGTATTATCAGAAGATCCTGAATCCACACAAATTACCTCATAAGTATATTGTGTTTTTTGACAGTCGATCATTGTTAAAACTTCATCAAATCGATTACCACCATTTTTGGTAGGTATAACGATACTTACATCATAATGATCTTCCAATAATTGTTTATTTCTAGGATAATATGTAAGTCCTTGGGATTGCATTTCTAATTCCATAATTTTTTCCATTTGATTGACTATTGTTAAAAATTCCTCTTTATCTAAATTCTCTTGATAGATTATCTTCAAATCAATTGATAATATTCCAATTGTATCATTTGGAATATCAATTATTGGTTCCTCCCGAAAATAATAATTGGAATGATTAATAATATCAGCATTTGAATATAAATAATCTACAGAGTTGTTATTCATTAAAATATCATTAATATGTAATATTACCTTCCTATTAAAGGATAATCTAATTTTTCTCCTATTTTTAACTGGTATCTGTAAAACTATGTGATTTTCCTCACCAAGATAATGAACTGTTTTGAATTCTCCATTTTGAATACTAAGTTGAAAAGCAGAATTATCATCTATATAAAATTTCTGACTGTACCCTAACTCTTTGGCTGTATCCAATATTTTACAATTTGATACATACAATTGAAAATTTTGTTCCATTTTCAAATAAAGAGATTGCAATTCTTCAGAAATATTATTTATTTTATAAATATCTTCTCTTTTTCTCTCATCTATGTGAGAAATGGCTTCACTATGGAGCAAAGCTCTGTATACAACAAAAGATTTTGGAATGACTGTATCGATGATCCATTCATAATCAATTACGTAATATTTTTTATCATTATCAATGATATTATCAAAAATCAAATCAATATTTGTTCCTTGAACAGACGGTTCACTAATTAAAATTGAGTAATCATTATCACCAAATATTTCCACAAATTTTTCTGTTCTTATAAATTGACGTTCTTCGCTCACATTCAAAAATCTATTAATGATATCAATTTTTTCCTGGATATATTTTATATCATCATTAACTTCATCCGAAATTTTTTTTTCCAAACTCACACCTTTAACGAAATCAAAACCAATAGAATCTCCCATTAGATACGATTTACAATAGGATAAAGAACTATCAAAGTTATTTTTATTAAAATCTAAATAGTACTTATGCATCTTTTTTAAATGATTCATCGCCTCCAATGAATATGGATATTTAATTACATAGCGTCTAGACTTTGGAATGACCGTATAGATTTGATACTCTTTTTTTCTTTCAACTGCAAATTTAACATAGTCAATATCGTAATCATCTATTTCATTTAGAACAATAAAAAAAGAATCACAAAACCGCTCATATTCACCACACCGAATCATCTCTTTCAAAGCTGTGGATTCTTCGAATAATTGCAATCTTTCATATTCAAAACTTGAATCTCGCATTTTGATATCTTCTACATTAGGAGTTTGAGAAAAAATATATTCTGGAAATTGATAATTTGGATAAGGGAAAAAGAATTTATAAGGTAATCCAACTTCTTTACACAATGAATCCCATTCATCTTTAGTAAATAATTCATTTGATTCTAAAATATTAGAAAATAATCTTCCTTTCGATTCAAGCCTTGCACCAGAAAAATAGCGAAGTCCTAGCTTATTATCTGCCAAAACAATGATTTTTCCCTTTTTATTTAAATGCTGAATACACAATTCCAATATTTGCTTTTTATTTTGAATAATATCCAAATAACCCTCAATAAGTATATAATCAAATTTTGAATCACTTTTTGTTAAATACCTATTTACACTCTCATTAATGATTTTTACACCTGGACAAAATTTTTGTAATCCTTCTAAGTCTAAAAGATTATCTGATAAATAGAATACTTTTCCAAAGGTTGAGAGATATTTACTTAAAATACCATCTTCTCCATTAATATGTAAAAAAGTACTATTTTTATCAAAGGGATACCATTTTAAAATATTTTGTCTAAAAAATGACTTTTTCTTAAACTCATCTAAAGAATGATATTTTATATGATCAATTTTTTTCATAGAAAATTAGCTCCAAACACTAGTATCATAACACAAAAAAGAAGAGCATTCATTTTATTGAACTCTCTCCTTCTACTGAAACACTTACTTCTGATTCACTATCAAATACACCAACGGTTCCATGATCAGACACAACGCCCAGAACACAACAATTATAATTGCGGCAATATACCACAAACTCATCACCTTTATATCCAGTGCAACCTAAAGAAACTAAATATTGGCCAGGCTGTAAATATTGTTTTTGATAAAAAGAAATCGTAACAATATCTCCTTTTTTTATCATTGATGTGTCAATATTTTCTAGCATAGTATTTGTTCCCGTTAATTCTAATCCTTTTGTATCTCGTAATTTGAAGGCAAATATTGGTGATAAATTATCCTCATGTACTTTTACTTTCATTTTAACAGTATAATAATCACCTTTATAAACATTATTTCCTAAAGATCCGTCTTCTGAAAAAATACCAAAATCAATAATTGTAGCTCTACCATCACCATATACCTCGATAGATGGATTTACTAAAATTTGGTCCTTCCATAATGTATCTGAGTTTTCTAAATTTAATTTCTCTTGGACTTTTAATTCTACTTCATCGGTTTCTGCATCCCGATCATCCCATTGACCAACCATGACTTTTTTATATAAATCAACCATTTCTCGAGGTGTTCCCTCGGCTAATTTTTTTCCAGCATTTAATAGAACACAACGATTACAATAGCGAACTACGCTTCCCATATCGTGTGTTACAAATAATATGGTCTTACCTCGTTTTCTGAACTCCTCAAAACGACGATAACATTTGTTTTGAAAGAATATATCACCTACAGACAATGCTTCATCAACAATTAAAATATCAGGATCAACAGAGATAGCCACAGAAAAAGCCAATCTTGCAAACATACCACTGGAATATGTTTTTACCGGCTGATAGATGTGATCTCCGATATCGGCAAATTCAATAATATCGTCTAGCTTTTCATTCATCTCTTCTTCAGAGAATCCAATCATCTGCCCATTTAAATAAATATTTTGTATGCCCGTATATTCCATATTAAAACCAGCACCTAATTCAAGTAATGCTGCAATCTTTCCTTTTACTCTTACTTCTCCCTCAGTTGGTGTTAAAACATTTGTAATAATTTTTAAAATTGTCGATTTTCCACTACCATTTTTTCCGATAATACCTAGAATTTCTCCCTTTTTTACATCAAAGGAAACATCCTGTAATGCAGAAAACTCCTTATGTCTTAAATGGTTTGGAAAAAAAGTTTCTTTCAATCGATCGGATGGTTTAGCATATAGATTATATATTTTCGAAACATGATTTACTTCAATAACATTTTCCATATACATCACTCCTACAATACATCTGCAAAATGTGGTCGCATTTTATTGAAAATATGCTTACCAATAACAGCTAAGATAAGAACCAATAACCAAAAATAAATCGTTAAATAAGGATGAGTCAAAATATATTCATTACGCAATAAACAACTTCTATATCCTTCTACAACATAATACATAGGATTTAATTTAAATATGAAACTAAACCAATACCCCTTAACCATATCAAACGACCACATAATAGGCGTTAACCACATACCAGCTTGTAAAACAACTCCTACAATTTGAGTTATATCACGAAAGAAAACAGTAATACTTGCGGTAAAATATCCTACTGTGATAACGAGTACAATCATACAAAATGAATAATAAAATACTTGAAGACTAGCTATATTTGGATATCTCCCAAAAATTGCCATAACAACAAACAATAGAATGATAAAAAATAAATGCACAAATAATTGGGAAATTATTTTAATAATGGGTAATATTTCAATATCAAACACGACTTTTTTTACTAAGTAACTATATTCAAGAAAAACACCAGTCACACTATTAAGTGCACCACTAAAGAAAAACCAAGGTATTAAACCACACATGATCCAAATTATATATGGCATTCCACTGTAATCTCCTGGCGCAACAGCCTTTAATCCTACTTGAAATACAAACCAATAGATCAAAATAGTAACACAGGGTTGAATGAATGCCCATATCATTCCTAAATATGATCCTGCATAAGATTTTTTAATATCATCTTTACTTAAAAACATGATTAATTTTTTGTTTTTTGCAATACTCTTTAATAAATCCATGATAATCCTTTATATAAATAAAATTGATGATTTTTACTTATACATTGTCCTTTCTATCCAGATTTATGTTTTCTAAGCTTTACTTCTATTTTGAAAAAGCATGAATAATAAATTACTAGAACGATACTGATTATATACTAGTTCCATCAAAAAATAAAACTATTCCCTACAATAAAAATACAAGATAATTTCTCATTTAATATAGATATAGTATGAAATCTCTGCATCATTATCAACAACCGATGCATACTCTTTAAAACCTATAGAGCTTAGTTTTTCCGTATACACATCGTTTGCTGTTATTAAACAGTTAATCGGATATTTCGCTAATAATGTTTGAAATTCCTTGAATGATTTCTCATCATTGGTAGCCATAAAATTGTAATAGATTTGAAAATTTTTATTGGCTGAATAATCTTTAAATACTGTTGTTTGCGGGTTTGAATACCGATATAATGCTGAAATGACATGCGTATTATGATAGGCAACACCACCAAGTTGAACACCTAATGCGTATGGATTTTTATTAACAGTTTGTAAATCTAAGCTTAATATGTTTAATTCTTTGTTATGATCTTTTGTATACTCCTGTAATTTCTCACCTAATTCTATAGTACTTTTTGGCATCAGCATTGGGTTCTGTTTAAATACTCTATAACTCTCTAGCAAATTCGAAGAAATCATACTGGTGTTTGGCTGATAAAACAAACTTCCTCCTGCTTGCTGGATTGAAAATAACGATGATACAAATAATGCTCCGGCAACTGCAGTCGATAAAATAGTTCCCGTTCTTTGTTTCCGTTTATTTAGAATCATTGTACAATACAGTTCAACGAATATCACAGTAACTAAGGTATGGATATAAGTTAATATCATTCTTCTCCTTACAAAGTCAAAGAAGCAAACAGAAGAAATGATATTGCCTATCCATGGTGCAAAAACCAATAAGGTCATAATGATGAGCATCGTATTTAAAAAATATGCTTCCTTATTCAATGCTTTCTTTTCTCGATACCACAAAATTAAAATGCCAATTAAAAGTATCATGAACAATATTATATTTGTTGTGAATACATGATTTGCAAACTGCGTGATTCTCAATATATCCCCTCTGTTTAAAATGATTCCCAGGCCTATCAACAACAATACAAATATCAGACTTATTTTGTATTTTTTCTGGATACAGATGAAATATCCCAACAGATATGTGATCACGGAAGCTAAAATGATTGGTATGGCAATTGCAGATTTTGAAATCAGTACAATTGAAATAACTAGTACCTCAGTTACCAATCGAATATCTATTTTCTTTCGATCGATAAATGGCCCAATCAGCAATAACATACCCATGACCCGCGGAATCGATGAACCGTAATACATGGCATATGTATATTGATTCCAATCTCCTAATCGAATCCAACCTTTATAAAATAAGAATACTTCGTACATGGAAAATAGAAGCACGATGGAACAGGCATATTGAAGGGAAGATTGTTTATAGGACTTTTTATAGCCATCCGCAATCTTCTTTGCAACTACCGTCACCAGATTTACAAGAAGATAATAATGATATCCTGACACAAACAGACGGCAAAACAAAGATGGAAATGCATGAAATACATAAGCATAAACGGAGAGTTCCGATTCATGGGTCGCCAACCAATAGGATCCTGAATAATTATGATCTGTGAATCCAGTTGCGTAATTGTGTCTGTATGGATTGGTTACATATGGAAGTTCCATGACCTTGTTCAAATAATAACCATCGTCTAAATGGTTATTAAACCACCATGGCCGAAAATTTGACAGCATAAGGACAATCAACAAACATGTGATGACGATCAAAAAATAATTATCTTTTAAACATGCCAAAAAGCCATTCGGAAACATCTGGATCGAATATTTGCGAAATCTATATACAATAAAACAGATACTTACGATCCAGAGAATGATCATACAAATGAAGAACAATTTCCATGGTGCATTTAATACCTGAATGGGTATCCCAAATAAGGCAATAATGAAAGAGTAACCAATATAGCCGACAATCAAACGATCGGGCATAAAAGTATCCTCTTTTGTGATGGCTGCTCCTAATCCATATATAAAAAATATCATTACAAAGAGCCATAAAAATCCTAATACGTAATTTGACATATTTTCCCCTATCTCTTTTCCTTCCTTTAATTGATGTAAAATCTACTTATTTTTTTTGTGTTTTATCACAAAAAATAAATCCATTAATCTTCCTTTCATTTTTTTTATTTTGTAATAATTTGGATTAAAATTTAACATGATTAATTGATAAAGATTTCTATCTTGGATTGCATTTACATGTTTATAACAAAAATCTAATAATTTTGCATAATTATTTTTTTTATAAAGTTCTGGGATAGACTTTTTTGTTGCTTCTAAAACATCGATTCGACTTTTAGTAACTAATGTTCTTGTGTATTCTGAATTAGCACTCTTAAATTGCTTATTCAATTGATCATTTAACTCAACATTCATATCGACCCCAATTGTATTGTTTTTGTGAATTCTATAGTCAAATAATGACTTATTATAAAAATACATTCCACATTTATAGGATGCATATAAATTAATGAGCCAATCATGTGGTAAATACTCAGAAAAATTTTCAACAAACCAATCTTTTATTTCTTTTGTGATAACTAACGAACAGCCTTGAAAATAGTTATGCAACATAAACTCCTGGAGTGAAACTTCGACTAAATCGCCATTTGCAACTTCTTTTAAGTAAAAATTATTGTTTGAACGTCCTGGAATTAACTGTATTGTAACTTTTTTATCATCTGAATCAATGAATGAGAAAGAAGAAGCTAAGGATAATATATTTGAATTCGAGTTCATTATGTCAATCATCAATTTTACTTTATCTTCGTACCATACATCATCTTGATCACAAAGAAAAATATAATCTCCAGAACATAAAGATAATGCCTTTTTAAAATTTTGCTTATATCCCAAATTTTCATTATTTTCAAATATTTTTATTTGCGAATATTTTTTCTTATATTCATTTAAAATGGAGACTGTATTATCCCTTGAACAATCATCACAAATAATAACTTCATCAACCGGCAAAGATTGTGTAAATATTGAATCTAATTGTTCTTTTAAAAACTGTTCCCCATTATATGTTGCCATCGCAACTGAAATCATATCAACATTTCTCCTTTTCATTGCAAACCGGAATCATACATTTCAATGAATTAAAACAAAGAGTAAATCCATACACCGCGCTTTTTTTGATTTTAAGTGTCGATAATAAGGATTAAAGTTCTGTTTCAACAAACGAAAGAACTTCCGATCTTGAATGGCTTCAATATGTTCTTTGTCAAATTGATAATAAGCATCAAATCGTTTTTTATTGTCGTCATAAAATTCTGGATTCACTTCTTTGATGGTTTCTAAGACTTTCATGCCATCACTACAAACCAAGATTCGTGTATTTTCTTCATTGGCTACTTTAACATGTTCACTCGTTGTCAGATTGGCATCTTTAGCACCAATCGTATTCTTCGAATGGATCCGATATCCAAATAAAGATCGATTATAAAAATACATGCTGCCATGTTTCGACGCAATCAGATTGATGATCCAATCATGAGGCAATTTGGTACTGAAACGTTTTATAAAACCATCTCGTAGTGAAGAAGTAATCAATAAAGAACATCCTTGAAAATAATTGTGATTCAGGAACTCATCAAATTTTACTTCCACAATATCATTGGGTCGTACTTCTTTGATATAAAGATTGTTGTTGGAAAAGCCTTTTTTCTTACGAATGGAAATTGGTTGGTCGTGCTCATCTATAAATGTAAAAGAAGAAGCTAATGCTTCCATTTCGGGATTATTATTCATGATGGCGACCATTTCTTTGACTTTATCTGAATCCCAGATATCATCTTGATCACAAAGAAAGATATATTCTTTTGAACACAAGGACAATGCTTTTTTAAAATTGCGTTTATATCCTAAATTCTGTTCATTTTTATATAAATGAATGTGAGGATATTGTTTTATATATTCTTGAATAATATCCACCGTTCCATCACTCGATTGATCATCACAAATAATGATTTCATCTACGGGTAAAGATTGATGGAGGATCGAATCCAATTGTTTTCGTAAATAAACTTCCCCATTATACGTTGCCATCGCAACCGATATCATGTGCATCCATCCTCTCTTTCATATACACTCGAATTTCATGCATTTGTTTGGCTTTCTCTTTATTGATGATCCGGTACACCTTTTCTTTTGTGCCATAATACTTATATTCAAATACTAATTTTTTCTGATAATCTAAATCATATTTCTTTCCATAATATACACTGGAATCCATTTCATGACCAATCATCGCTAAAGAAGATGGGGTACTCTTTTTTTCCAAATGAATCATTTTTAAAGATCCATCATACACACTTTTTTTACTTGGATCCAGCTTTTCGATACGACGTTTGAGATCTGGTTCTTCATAATACATAAACATATGTTCATCAAACATCCCCGCTTGGATAAACAAATCCCGAGGAACAAACATATCGGCTCCGGATATATACATTTGATTTGGATTGAATCGTCCCATTTTGTTCCATAACTTAAGTGTCCATTTCTTTATACTAGACATTTGATAATCATTATAAAAAGAAAAGCCTGGTTTCCCATTCTCATAGCATAATTGAATACCTAACATACCAATGGATTCCTTTTGAAATCGCTGGATAATTTTTTTAAAGATAGGTTCCACCAAAATGATATCTGGATTTAAGAAGGCAAGGATCTTTCCCTTCGATACTTTGACACCTTCATTATTCCCTGCTCCAAAACCTCGATTGTCACTGGGCACATATTGAAAATGAGGCAGAGGAATATCCTGAATATCTGGATAGATTCTTTCCTTTTCCGGGCTGTTATCGACCACGATGACTTCCAATTCATCACCAATATCATTGTACTGGGCAATGGATTCCAAAGCTTGTCGTACAATGGGGCCACTTTTATAAGCAACCAAGATGACGGACAATTCCATCTTAGTCACCTCCATTTAAGATGCTTTGATATATTTCTTTTAAATGACGAATATGATTGTCCATGGAATATTTCGTCGTATCAAAAGTTTGATAAATATACGTATTCATTGTTTTGATCAAATCATCCTCTTGACATCGTTCAATGACTTGTTTTAATGCTTCACTTTGATAGCCATCATACAAAAAGCCATTCTTTCCTTCTTCAATGATGTCTTTGGATGCATTCTTATCCGAAACAATACAAGGAATGCCACAAGCCAACATTTCCAATGGTGTTAAAGGACTGGCTTCGTAATAAGTGGAAGGAAAAACAAAACAGCGCGTTTGTTTTAGATAAGGTACCATATCTTTTTTTTCTTTCCAGCCCGCAAATTCAATATTTGGATACTTTTCTTTTAATTCTTCATATAAAACACCTTTGCCAATGACGGCAGCGGGTACATGGGCTTTGGTGACGCCTTCACAAAAAATACGAATACCTTTATCATCGGTTAATCGTCCTACATAGAGATATAATGGATTTTTATCACATTCGACTTGAAAACGATTCGTAAAATTGATGGGATTTTCTAAAAAATAATGCTTCTGAATAGAGGGATATCTTCTCAACAATTGGGTTGACGCAAAATCGGAAATAAAAATATACGAAATATTCTTGCGTGGACGAATATGATCATTTTGAATCTTTTGTCGACAAACTCGAAATAATTTGTGTCCATAGTTTCGTGCATCACAATTTGTGCGAATACATGTTCCACTCATCGGTGGAATCTCACAAATATGATGATGTGGATAATTATATAACCCACCATTCGGACACACCAAAAAATAATCATGCGTCGTCAGTGCAACTTGAAAGCCTTTTTCTTCCAATACTTCAAAGATAGAACTAGAGATTCCTTTGGTCCACGTATGGACATGAACAATGGTATCTTCACAAGAAAAATGGTTTAATACTTTCGATAATTTTTCTTTTGCTTCTTTATTCCATAAACCTTGTAGCACCGCATGCAAACGATTTTTATCATGTAAGATATCTTTTTGTCCCAAACACACCACATTTACTTTGGATGCTTGCAGTTCATCCGATACCGGTCCAACCGCTGCAAATAAGGTTACATGATAGTCTTTAGAAAGGGCGATGGCACTTTCGTGTGCCACGCGAGAAGCCCCGCCTTCGATATACGCAAAGTCACAAATCACGATGACATTTTTAACTTTTTTTACCATAATTTCCAACCCCACTTATGAAAATATTTTCGTGCCGATTGTACATGAATCTTAAATAAACGCTTGTTTTTATGCGAACCCTTTTGCCAATGATGGATCACTTCGACATCGGGAAAATACATGACTTTCGATACTTGATTGATGCGTTTGGATAAATCCGCATCTTCCATATACATAAAAAAACGATCATCAAATCCATGTAGTTGTCGAAATAGATTCGTGCGAATAACAAGGAAACATCCTTGCGCAAAAGGAACTTGAAAGGGTTTGGAATAGTCCATATACGATAGGGTATGGTCTTGAATCCGTTTTTTGAAGATGTGCCGTCCGAAATAGCGGGTAAACATATCAAAAACAGTGATTTCTTTTCGATACGCTTCTTGAAGATGTCCCGTATCATCCACGATCTTGGGAATGACCATGCCGACTTCTGGATGATGATCTAGATATTGAAAGATGGGTCCAAACACATCTTCTTGGATCACGATATCGGGATTGATGATGGCATGATACTTAGAATCGATATATTCCAGTGCATGATTGTGCCCTTTCCCAAAGCCTTGATTTTCGTGGTTATCCACATAGTGTACATGATTGACCTGCAAAAACGATTGAAATTCTTCTTTTTGAGGATCGTCAACACTGTTATCAAAAACATACATTTCATAGGGAATGGATGTATATTGAACGATCGAAGTAATGGCTTTTTTGATGTCGTCATAATCATGAAACGCTACAATTGAAATAGATAATGGCTGCATCACATGGCACCTCTTCCACCCAAGACAATATTGATGGTTCGATAAATGATCGTAATATCTAACCAAATGTTCCAGTTATGGGAATAATAGTTATCCAGCATCAAGCGTTCATCAAACGTGACATCACTACGGCCATGGGTTTGCCACATCCCCGTAAGGCCCGGCTTGCTTTGAATGATGAATTTATAATGTTCCCCCATATCCTTTTTTTCTTTTGGTAAATAAGGTCGAGGACCGACTAAACTCATTTCTCCTTTTAAGACATTGATAAATTGAGGAAATTCATCCAAGCTTTTTTTACGTAAGAATTCGCCAGCCTTGGTGATGCGTGGATCATGTTCTAATTTCTTATTGATGGTATATTCTTTGCGAATGGCTGGATCTTTTGCCATTAATTCATCCAGGATCTGATCTGCATGAGGCACCATGGTTCGATATTTATAAATCTTAAACAATTTTCCATTTTTGCCAATCCGATCTTGCGTAAAGAAGATGGGCCCATGATCGCCATGTTTCACATTGATGATCTTGACATAAAGAGACAAGGGAAGCAAAAGAATACAACCCAAAAGGCCAAAGACAATATCCATCAACCGTTTACAAAACGCACTCAACGTTGTGATCGAACCCGAAGAATTGGCCACCAATAATTGTCCGTCATAATCTTCCACTTTTGTATCAAACGTTATTAAATTTTCCAAACGAGGAACAAAATAGACATTCTCAGCGACATCCTGCACTTTATTCATGATGCGTTGGATATCTCTTTGATTCATCTGCGTAATCGCAATGATCACTGTATCAATATGCTGGGTTTCTAATAAAGCATCCATTTCATAGAAGGGATAGATACGACGCGATTGGACAAATTCGCGCTGATGGATATTTTCAAATTCAGGAACATGGTTACAGTTGATGAAAGCACGAATATCAAACATCGAAAACCGATTGTGTGCTACGGTCGTGCGAAACCGTTCGGCAGAAGGACCAACGCCAATGACCATGACACGATGTTCGAAATACTTACGGAAATGGTGTCTAGAAAAGATGGCAAACCATACATCAAAGACAAAACATAGAAGAATGAATAAAACCAACATTTTCCAATCTTTGGGTGAATAGGACCAAATGATCAAAAAATCGATCATGAATGCATAGACATGACTCATGATACATAAACGCAACTCATCGGTTGCTAAAAGAACGATGCGACGATAGCGCCCCACGATGATCTGCATTAAGATATAGGCCACGAATAAACGGGATTGAAAATCATTGTCTAACCATGGCAACGCGACCAAAAGAAAAGTCGCAAATAATGTATCTACAATAAAGTTTAATATACCTATTTTTGTCATAAGCAACAATGCCTCCTGTTGTAAGCATTACTGCGATTATTATTACATATTCCAACAAAAAAGTGAAATCGATAAAAAAAAGACCCTAACAATCTGTTAGAGTCTATATCTTATTGCGCACCCACTGTATTATCGACACTGGCATCTTGTTGATAGGTCGTATCTTCGGTTGGTGTATAGGTTTGTGTTTGCGCCTGCGAGGATGCATCATAATACGTTGATCCTGAATAATCCACGGATTGATCTGTTGTATATTGAGACGTATCCGAAGAATAACTACTCGACGTATCTTGGGATTGTACCCCCGTCATATAATCCGGCATCGTAAACTCACCCTTCAATTTAGAAGAAACACTTGATGCTTTTTTGCCGGCAATGACCGCTTTGATCTTCTTGGATGCGATATCAATGGTTCTTTGATCGGGTACCAAAACCGAAGCGGTTTGTCCAGCCATGGCGCAATACAACGTATCACCTTGACCATCCAATACATAACTTTCAAAGTTCCATTTTGGATTGTCTTGCAACTGATATTGTACAAACTGTTTAATTTCACTATCCGTCATATTGGTTTCAAATACGCCGGACATGGCTTTCAACAAATCATTGTAATGAGTCAGTGCATTGCTGGAAAGCACCTTATTGATCAACGCTTTTAAGACTTGTTGCTGGTTCTTGACCCGTTGTCGATCGCCTTCTTCATAGGCATAGCGCTCTCGTGCATAGGCCAAAGCCCGTGCTCCATCTAAATGGTTCTTGCCTTCATGGACACCTTCCACACCCGGATTGGTATAGAATTGGTCAACGGCATATCCTTTTTTGACATACACATCAATACCACCAACCGCATCCACAACGGCTTTGACCGCTTCAAAATCCAATCGAACAGTATAATTAATATCAACATCCAACATTTGTTCCAAGGTATCACGTGTTGTATCCAGTCCGGTCATTCCGGTATGGGTCAATTTATCCAGCTCGCCAACCGGACATTCCCCATCCTCGCAAGCATATTGAATATAATAATCACGCGGAATACTTGTCATCAATACATCATGCGTCTTTGGATTGACCGTTACTAACATATTAACATCCGAACGTGCAACGGATTCTAGCCCTCCATAATTATCATTACCACTAATTTCAATGGTAAATGGTTTGGAAGTAATGTCACTAACAGCACTCGCTGACAAATTGTCTTTTGTATAATAAATGGTTTTCAGGATGGACACAGTCTTGGACCCAAAATCTTTATAATTATCAATTTCTTCAATGCCAGAAACATACGAATCACTAATGATGATGGCCGATACCTCTTTGTCATATAAAGCTTTGGCCAATGCCTCAACACTCTTATATTTTTTTTGCGTCACATTGACAGATTTATGCTTTAGATCACTCCACGACTTACTTGTACTTGTTGTATCGATATCCTTTAAAACCCCAACTTTTTTATTCATTAAATCTGCGGGTTCTGAAATCTTGCTCGATTTTAATGCATATACCTGAACTGTATGCTTGATTTTTCCTGACGTATTGGTCACGGTATCGATAAACCCATTGGCTTCTGACATATATTGCGTTCCTATAAAAAGGCCACAACTACACGCAATGACCAAAATGGAAGAAACCAATCGACTCCATACTCTTTTACTCGAAAAATTCAACAGAAGTAATAAAATTGCAACGATCAGCACTAAGATAATGATGACCATCCATAGAATATTGTTTGGTAAAATACTTAATACATATGCCTGATAGGCTACGAATACAGCAGAGATAACCAATAAGATGGAAATCAATATGGAAAACACTCGAAATATCTTCGTCTTTTTCATAAAAAGGATTCCTTTCACGATACAAATCAGAACTATTTTACCACATTTGTCAAGAATGCACATAAAAAGGGGTTAAAAACCCCATTATTACTGATATTCATTTGGATCAACCACAGTTGCATCATCGGTTTGTTGATAATAACCCCAATCGTCTTGTGCTTGTGAACTATCGCTATACGACGGTGTAGACTGACCATAATCATAATATCCTTGACCATAGCTCGAATCCGTATCCGTACTGTACTCTTCTGTACTTGTAGATTCACTTGTCGTATCTTCTTGTTTAGCCGTATCTTTTACCGTTTTGGATGATTTTCCATTGATGACCGCTTCGATTTTCTTTCTTGCGGTCGTGATGGAATTTTTATTTGGCAAAGTAACGGATGCATACGTACCCATACTTGCCGACATTCGTGTATCTGGTGTTCCAATCATCGCATAACTTTCAAACGTCCAATTAGGATTTAATAACAGTTGCATCCGGACAAATGAGCGAATATCATCACTGGATAGATTGGTTTCAAAAGCACCACCTAACGCATCAATCAAATTGCCATAATTCATGATCATCGATGGCGATTTGATTTTCTTGATCAATGCTTTTAAGACTTGTTGCTGGTTTTTGACTCGTTGCATATCCCCATTTGTGTACGAATATCGTTCACGCGCATATGCCAGTGCTTTTTGTCCATTCAAATGATTGGTCCCCTCATGCACGCCACCAACGGTATGATCGGTATAGAATTGTTTGACGGCTAAACCTTTCCCTACATGGACATCCACGCCACCAACAGCATCCACAATATTGACTAAACTAGAAAAATTTACACGAACATAATAGTTGATATCGACATCCATAAAATTTTCAATGGTTTGTTCCGAAGTTGAAATGCCATAAATACCCGAATGTGTCAATTTATCGTTTTCGCCATCTGGACAATCCGAATCACTATCCGCACTACAAACAATCGGTTCGTAATAATCTCTTGGAATACTTGTCATCAAAATCGTGTGTGTCGTTGGATTGACCGTAATCAACATATTGGAATCGGTTCGACTATTTTCATGAAGGGTTCCAAAAGAGTCATTTCCACTCACATAAATTGTAAATGGTTCTTGGGTGACGTCCACGGCATCTGTGGATTGTTGAATAGCCTTTTTCCGATTTGTCGTATAATGCGTGGTGTGTACCGTTCGGGTCCGTTGATTAAAATCCTGATAGGCTTCTTGATCATAAATTGTGCCTCGATAGGATTCACTTAACAACATTGCATCAATATCTCCATCATACAGTGCTTGCACTTCATCCAAATACGATGTGTATTTTACGGTATCAATAGAAATGGAAGATTCTACATCTGCCAATGCTTCTTTCATTGCTTTTGAATCAATGCTTGGTGTGATACCCACTTTGGCACCAGAAGCCTGGCTTAATTTTTTAATGCTGGATTCTTTCATAACGACAAAAGAAACATTGTTGATGACTTTATTGGAAAGATCGGTCACCGATGAAATGGCACTATCTGTACGATAAATATAATAGCTTCCTAAACCATAGCCAAAGGTTAAAGCGATAACTAATAGACCACTAATAAAACGAGAAAAACGAGATCGAGAAGTGAAGTTATAGAATAAAAAAATAATCAATGTCAATAATATGACAGAACCTAAAATAGGAATCTCAAAACGAACTGGTAATATGCCTATATGTACAATTTCTAGAATGAGCATCACCATCGCAACTAAACTCAACAAAGAAATCAAACGCAAGATAGGGTTATGTCTTTTGGGATTCCACATTTTTCGTGGCTGTTTTTTTGCACTCATAAAATCATTCAATCATTAATTTTTTTAATTGTCAAATTTTGCTTAAAATAAATGAATTAAGTATATGAACGGAAAATGATAATGACCTCATAAACCTGTATGATGTAGTTATTCATCGGGAGGTCTTATCATAAGACATGTAATACTAACTATGAAAGAAGAATTAAAATACAAAACAATTAAAAAGCTCGTTGAAGAGAACGGAAACAAGAATAGAGTAGCCATCACTTCGAATTGTTCTCGAAGAACCATCAATCGACTTATTTTACGATACAAAGAAATGGGTAAGCAAGGTAGAAAATACTCTTTCCCCCCAAGGTAAGAAAGAAGACAAAAAAGATGATGAAGTAAAAATTGTAACAAGAGATTGAAGAAACAAAAAGTAAAAAGCTCCAAAATGAATATAAAGAACAGATTCATCGATTGGATGAAAGTGAGGCTCATCCTCGCCGGCCACGCATGAAATATATTGGTGAAATGATACAAATGGATGCCAGTAGCTTTGAATGGGTCCCAAATGAGATATGGCATCTACATGTTGCCATCGATGATGCAACAAATACCCTGGTAGGCGCGTATTTTGATCTGCAGGAAACATTGAATGGGTATCTTTTCTCAGATATTGAATGATTATGGGATTTCTTATCTTTTCTATACGGACAAAAGAATCTATACGGACAAAAGAACAGTATTCGAATATCGAAGAAAAAATCGCCCATTCGATGACGAAGACATATTTATACAGTTTTCCTACGGCTGCCATCAATTGGGCGTTGAAATCAAAACAACATCGATCCCTCAAGCCAAAGGAAGAATTGAACGTGATTAACTAGACACTTCAATCAAGACTTCCTGTGGAACTCAAGAGACAGAATGTAAAGACGATTGAAGAAGCCAACGAATTTCTCAAGTCCTACCTAGCTAAATTTAATGATCAATTCGCTTTACATCTTAATAGTACCAAATCCGTATTCGCTGCTCAACCATCCGCAAAACAAATCAATACCACATTGGCCATATTAAATGAGAGAAAGATCGATTGCGGACATTCCATTCATTTCAAGAATCAATACTATATTCCTTGTGATTCCAATGGAATCAAACAATATTTCCTTCATGGGACAGATTGTCTTGTCATCCAATCTTTTGATTTCGGAACCAAAACGGAAAAAAAAGAAAAAGTATGTTCCTCCATTGGATCATCCGTGACGAATGGATATGTTTATATTTTTCAAAAGCTCCCATATATCTACTGAATCTAATATTTAATGATTTTTTGATTCAACGAAGGCGATAATAAAAAGAATGAATCCATAGAACATTTATCAAGGATGGTTTCCGCAAAGTTTATCGTTGACAAATGTTCGTTATTCATTAAACTACAGACCAAGTTGAATAAGAAAATTCCCCAATTTTCACGCTATGAAAAGTAGGCTTATATTTTTAATTTTTTAGGACATTGTCATTTTCCGTTGACAATTTTGCCTTAAAATAAATGAATTAAGTAAGACAAACTAAAAAAATATACAGTTTCAGTACGCACCGTACGATGATGTGAATCTTAATAAATATGTACTAATTGATAACATGCTTTAAAAATAAATACTTTTTTCAGTATCGCCTAAAATATAGAATTGGCGTTGTAATTCACCGATATTTTTTACCAACCATAGATGGAAGTTCCATTTTCGAATCAATAATTTGTGCTTTTCCTTTTTAAGGCTTAATCTCATGATGAAAACCATTGGCAATGAGTACTTTTAAATCCTAAAATGTATTGCGCTTAACATACAAAAAGGGTTGGAGCAATCACTCGTCACAACCCTTTCACATTACACAAGTGTATAGTAGTCAAAATCTACATACATCGCATTTTTATCCAGGCCATTTGGATACTTATCATCCACCGATGTATATTGATGAATCGATCCCAAAGTATGCGTATCCGAATGATATTGACCATCATTCGCATCCCATTGGGCAACCCATTTATCATAGTCTTCTAAACCAGTATTATACCAATTCTGAATAAACCAAGAACTCGAATAAATACCTGTATACCATCCCATACTTTTGACATCCTTACAGAAGGTTTGACAGAAAGATAAGGTTGCATCTTTGGTCCAAACACCACGATTGGTCTTATAGTTATCGGCATCTTCCATATCGTACCAAATACCTAATGTTGGCTTATATTGATTCGCAAGTGCCAATGTATAGGCTGCTTCCGTGTGCGCATCATCCACACTCAATGCATAGCTATAACAATAAAAACCATAAGGAATACCTGCCTGTATACATGCATTGACATAGGTTTCCAATAGCGGATCGGTCGTTGTCCCATAATTGGATCGAATCAACACAAAATCATATGGAGTGACATCAAAATCGGATCCATTAAACTGACTAATATCGACACCCCAATGCTTAACATCAGATGCAGGCAG
>NZ_JAXDRQ010000029.1:0-24846 GCF_034090965.1 Absicoccus sp.
CATAAGTGCCGGGCCAGTGGTCTCACAAATACAGAATTTTGTAAACAGAACAATATCAGTGAAAAAAGCTATTACTATTATTTGGCCAAGATTCGAAAGATGGCGATCGAAGATATCCCGAAGAAAAATTCAAATCTTCCAGTTGACTGGTCATCAAAAAATAAAAATACCTGTTTTGAAGAAATACCTGTATCTTCATTGCCTGCTGCACATACTGATTCCATATCTATCCATATCGGTAATGTGGATATCGAAATGTCAGAAGATGTATCGGAAGAATTTCTGATCAAATTATTTAGAGCGGCATCAAAATGTTAGATCTAAACAAACTCGATCACATCTATTTAGCTTGTGGTCATACCGATATGCGAAAGTCAATTGATGGTCTTTCCGCCATCATCCAGGAAGAATTTCAATTGGATCCGTTTTCAAGCAGTCTGTTTCTTTTTTGTGGAAGGAAGAATGATCGGATCAAGGCATTGTATTGGGATGGTGATGGTTTTCTTTTGATGTATAAACGTTTGGAAGACGGACGGTTCAGATGGCCTAGAAAACAGAAAGAAGTCAAAGATCTTACACATCAGCAGCTTCGATGGCTGCTGGAAGGATTAGAGATCGAACAGCCGAAGGTCATCAAAAAAGTCAGTCCAAAAAGTGTGATATAAATCGCTCAAAAACGCGATATATAAAACATATTATGGTATAATATAGATGATGAAAACAGGCCAGATCAATGATCAAGACTACAAAGAATTATATCTTCAGACAAAGCAGTTATATGCAGATATGATGACTGTATATGATGAATTGAAGAAACAGGTTGAACTGCTTCAACAGGAAAATTTCTTATTGAAGGAAACCAATGAATATTACCGAAAAAAACTGTTCGGAACCAAAAGTGAGACGGCAAGGTCACTTGGTTTTGAACAGCTTTCTTTATTTGATGAGGCCGAAACGATACTGGGAGAGAATCCCGGATATGTGGATATCACCTATAAACGCAAGAAGAAACATAAAAAAGTGCCTGGCGAGATCAGTGCAAAATTTAAGAACCTGCCAAAGATCAAACGACTGCTGGATATCCCCAAAGAAGACCGGTACTGTGAACAATGTGGATCTGAGATGGTCCGTGTCGGTGAAGAGTTCGTACGCAATGAATTGAAGTTCACACCGCCAAAACTGGAACTGGTCGAAGTATATCGAACGACATATGAATGCAGAAACTGCAGGAAACATGGCAAGCCCCATATGATTAAAGCAGAAGTACCGGCCAATGTGATACCGCACAGCTATGCATCCGCAGACAGTGTGGCATATATCATGGTACAGAAGTATGTGAATGCAGTGACACTTTACCGGCAGGAGCAGACATGGAAGCACCTGGGAGCAGAATTGAGCCGTGCCACCATGTCAAGCTGGATGGTCATTGCTGCCAGAGAATGGCTATATCCTTTGATTCGCAGGATGCATTCCATATTGATTGATCAGAAGTATATCCATGCGGATGAAACAACGGTCCAGGTGCTCAAAGAAAAAGACAAGAAGAATACTTCAAAGTCATATATGTGGGTATATACAACGCATAAATATTCGAAGACACCGATACGATTGTTCGATTATCAGCCGAACCGGAAAGGTATCCAGGCAAAGGAATACCTGGAAGGATTCAGTGGATCATTGATCACCGATGCGTATGCAGGATATGATCAGATCAACGGAGTAGAACACTGTTACTGCTGGGCACATCTGAGAAGATATTTCACCGATGCCCTGCCAAAGGATCTGAAGTCAATGAATGCCACCTATCCAAAACAGGCCATCGAGAAACTGCAGAAGATCTTCCATGAAGAAGCATTATTAGAAGATCTTGATGCAGAGACCAGACAAAGGAAACGGAAAGAGATACAGGCGCCAATGGTCGAAGAATTTTTTGCGTGGATAGAAACAAATAAGGACAAAGTACTTGCGTCATCAAAATGCGGAAAGGCTTTTCATTATGCTCTAAACCAGAAAGCAGGACTCATCAAATATCTGGAAGATGGAAATATCCCGATGACCAACAGCATAGCTGAAAGAGCTATACGGCCATTCACGGTCGGCAGAAAAAACTGGCTGTTCAATGGAGGACCACAAGGAGCGAAAGCGAGTGCAGCGATATACAGTATCGTCGAAACAGCGAAAGCCAATGAACTGGATCCATATAAATATCTGAATCTTCTATTCAATTCATTGCCCGGACTAGACTTTATATCCGATCCTTCATTACTGGATGATTATCTGCCATGGTGCAGTGATATAAAGACAATATGTAAATAAACCCGTTATGATACAAATAACTGTTTGTTCACAACGGGTTTTGTTTATAACATCATAGACACTGATTTATCTGACGCTTACGTAAGAGCTTTCAAAATCATGAAAAAATTTTCATTTACGGTGGATAGAGCTAAAATAAAGTGTTATAATGCACTCGAGGTGATGATGTGACAATGGATCAATTATTAGGAGCAATTGCTCAATTATTTCGATATCTTTTACCCGTTGCTGGCGTTGTTGCTCTAGTGTATTTAGCCTTTTTATTTAAAAAGATCATTGAAACGCTTAAAGAATTTGATAAAACATTGGCTATCGTCAATGAGCAGGTGCGTAAATTAGATACGCCACTGGAAACCATTGAGAATGTGTCAAAGAGTGTGGATGATGTCAATACAAAAGCACGTGAAGTCGTCGTCGAGACAGCCAGATCATTGGATAAAGGATCAAAACAAGTGAAGGAATGGTTGGCTGATAAAAAAGCCGATGGTAGCATCAAAGAAAATGTAGACAAAGTAAAATCGGTTGCCAATGATGTAAAGGATACAGTTGTTGATAAGGTCAACGAAAAAAGAGAAGAGCACCGAGAATTTCCGGTAAATCATAGTCAGGAGGAAGAATGATGGCTGAAGAAAAGAAAAATGTAGTCGATGAGCTTGAAGAAAAATCATTGGAAGAATTGGATTCTTTTCGTGAAGAAGATAATAAAGAAAATGAACAGGTCGTTGATGAAGGAAAGAAACAAATCAAAGATGTTTTTGATGATTTGCGACAAGTTTTAAAAGAAAATTCCGATCCAGAGAAGATCAAAGAAAATCTTACGAATGCGAAAGATAACGTATTAAATATCATTGATACGACACGCCAGAAAGCTGTGGATGTATCGAATAGCGATAATTTTAAACAAACCATTGATGCCAGCAAAGATTTAATCGAAGGGGCAACCGGATTGATCGTCGATGGTTTTAAATCAACGACAGAAATTCTCATGTCCAATGATAAAATTGCTGATTTGGTCGATAAGGCAGATAAACGATTGGATATTGTTCGAGAAAGTGAAGGATTGAAGAAAGGTGTAGATGCTGCCGAAGAATTAACGGATAAGTTCAACAAAGCCGTTTTTGGTGGCATTCAGAAATTTTTTGATAAGAAAGACGAAGGTAGCGAATGAAAAGAATAACGATATACGATGTCGCAAAAGAGGCGGATGTATCTTTGGCTACGGTTTCACGTGTGATCAACGACAGCAATGTCGTTCGTGAAGATACACGGATCCGAGTACAAAAAGCCATTGAGAAATTAGGCTATAAACCCAATGCGATTGCACAAGGACTGGCTTTATCCAAAACAACGACCGTATCTATCGTTATGGGCGAAAAAATGTTTCCTTATCATGCAAAGATTCTAAATGGGTTGATGGATGTGGCAAAGATCTATAATTACAATATTATGTTTCATACAACATCCAAGGGAATTTCCAGGATGCAAGATGTCATCGAATCCATCATTAAGTCCAGAGTGGATGGTGTCATCTTATTTAATGATAATTTTTCTGAAGATGAATTAGAAGTTTTAAATGAATATCAAATTCCAATGGTCATTGTTGGTAGTAAGATTCCAGAAACCAATATTGCGAATGTGGGAAATGTATATTTAGATTTTGAGCAAATGGCCTATGATCTAGTTAATGCTTGTTTCGATAAAGGCGTTGAAGATATTGCTTTGGTGGAAGACAAATTGAATCTTTCCATGATGGAGCAATTGAAGAATGGTATTGATAAAGCCTTTGAAGAAAAAGGGAAGAAATTTGAAAAATATATTTCTTATGATGATTCTTATAAATCTTCTTATGTTTTCTTAACGGAACATTTTAAAAAGATGAAACCAAGTCAAATGGTCATCACATTGCGTGATTCGCAGGCGATTGCTGTATTAAATGCATCCATAGAAGCCGGCTATAAAGTACCGGATGACTATGAATTGATTTGTATTCTCAACAATAAATATCTGAATATGGTTCGTCCACATATTTCATCTTACAACATTCCTGAATACGATATGGGAGCGGTTGCTATGCGATTGTTGACGAAGATGTTGGTAGAGGATAAAGATAAGCGACAACCATTAAATAAACAAATCGAAATGACCTATAGCTTCTTAAAAAGAGCATCAGTAAAATAGTCGAATCTAACAGCGATTCGGCTTTTTTTATGTAGGAGGAAAATGAACATTCCGGTTTTGACTCTAAAGTTAGTCAATGCTAACATATAAATAGTTAGATAAAGCTAATAGGAGAAAAACATGTCGGAAATGGATATCATGCATCAAGCAGCACCTACACTTGCAGGAATCAAAGCAGGAAGTTTGTTTAATTGTCCTTATCATGACCATCAATCGTTGGTAGAAGAATGTGTGCGAATCAATCGGATCTTAGTACCAAAAGGAATTCGTCTAATTCCCATCCGGATCATGAATGATCGCGTACTTGTTTATATCTATCGTTCAAAAGATATTGAAAAGATCTTAACGGATCAAAAAGTGCAATGTTTACTGGAACCCTATGGCTATACCAATACGCATCCCGCTTGTTGTGTTGCCCATTTGATTCACCGTCTTCAACAAGGCGATATATTTCCTCATGAAGTAGGTATCTTTTTAGGCTATTCAATTGAAGATGTCATCGGTTTCATTGAACAAAGGGAATGTAAATGGATTGGTTGTTGGAAAGTATATGGCGATGTAGAAAAGGCAAAACAAAGATTTGCTCAGATTCATCAATGTACGACATCCTATCGAACGATGGTACAAGAGGGGATTGCAATGTGTGCAGCTATTGTGACGGATGAAAAGAGGTGTTAAAGATGAATCGATTATTGATGGCTACGAACTCTTTTTGGATGGGATTGTTGAGTCTATGTATCGTTTTGTTCCTTGTTCATATTTTATTTTTTATTAAGCGTCATATTTTACATTGGAGCAAAAAACAAGAAGGAGAAGCCAATGAACATGTTTTTAAAAGTTAATGATCTGTGTAATATGAATATGGTGATTCTGTACAAAATGTATTAAAAGATGTGAGTTTTTCGTTAAGACAAGGCGAATTTTGTGTATTACTAGGCCCTTCCGGTTCCGGTAAATCGACCCTTCTTAATATCATTGGTGGAATTGATACTGTTGATTGTGGAACCATCCAAATTGGCGATACTGTATTAGAAACGATGGATGACAAGCACTTGACCCAATATCGGAGGAAACATGTTGGTTATGTCTTTCAAATGTATCATTTGATTCCCAATCTAACTGTTACGGAAAATATTGAAACGGGTGCTTACATTGCCGATGATCCATTGGATGTGAATGAATTGATCAAAATTTTGGGATTGTGGGATCATCGCGATAAGTTTCCTAATCAGCTTTCTGGTGGTTAACAACAGCGTGTATCTATTGGTCGAGCCATCGTTAAAAATCCCAGTTTGTTATTATGTGATGAACCCACTGGTGCCTTGGATTATCATACCTCAAAAGAAATTCTTACTTTGATTGAAACCATCAATGCACGATATGGGAACACCATATTGATGGTTACTCATAATGAAGCCATTTGTCATATGGCTGATCACATTATTCATTTACACGATGGAACGGTACGAAATGATACGTTCAATCATGAAAAAGTATCCGCAGCGACATTGAAATGGTAGCCATTATGAGGAATCCACTACGAAAACGAATTTTACGCGAATTACGAGCTGAATGGATAAAATATCTGGTGGTGAGTGTATTTATGATCTTGACCATTGGTTTTGTCTCGGCTATATATGTGACCAATGGCAGTATGTTAGTTAGCGCCAAAACTAGTCAATCGACCTATCATTTAGAGGACGGTCATTTTGAATTACAGAACAAGCCAGCAATGAATCATTGAAAAATATTGCCAGTGGCAAAAAAGCCAATATCAAGGCATATTATCAGCAGAAAGCTTATGAAAAAATCAATCAAACTGTTCCCGAAGCCTATCGACAAGAAGCCTACGAACAAGCCAATCAAGAAATAGATGCTGCTTATCAAAAAGCCATCGATACATATAATTTAAAAGATACTTCATTTACTGCACAACCAGTCAATGTGTATGCAAATTTTTAAAGAATCCACCGAAAAAGTGGATGATCGATCAAGTGTCATCCGTATTTACTCTATTCGCAAAAAAATCGATACAGCTTGTGTGATGAAAGGATCGCTTCCAACCAAAAATGATGAAATTGCCATTGATCGAATGCATGCCGATAATGCCAATATTAAAGTTGGCGATACGTTGCATATTGGTAACCAATCTTTTACAGTCAGTGGTTTTGTGGCCAATGTTGATTATTCGGCACTGTTTCAAAATAACAGTGATGTCATGTACGATGCATTGACCTTTGATGTGGGTCTAGTTACCGATGCTGCTTTTGCATCCATCGATACTTCTACCCATTATAATTATGCATATACATTTACGAATCAAAAAGGATCCGATAAAGAAGCATCGGATGATTTTTTACAGGCACTGATCACACAAATTACCACAAATGGGAATAAAATAGAAGATTTTTTACCCGTCTATAGGAATCAGGCGATTCAATTTACAATCGATGATATGGGTTCCTATCGAGCTATGAGTGGTGTTATCCTTTATGTATTGATTATGGTGATGGCTTTTATCTTTTCTATCACTATCAGCAATACTATCACCAAAGAAGCCTCGGTCATTGGAACATTACGAGCACTTGGATAAGACAGGAAAGTCTTATGGAAACAGTACATGCTCATGCCCATGTTGATTACTTTGGTTTCATGTTGTATAGGCAATCTCCTAGGCTATACGGTATTAAAAAATGTGGTTGTCAATATGTATTAAAATAGTTACAGTTTACCTACGTATCACACCTTGTTTTCAGCCGATGCCTTTATTCAAACGACCATCATTCCTTTATGTTTGATATTTGTGATAGATGGATGGGTGATTTATCGCAAACTTAAATTTTCACCATTGGCCTTCTTACGACATTATCTACACAAAGCCAAACAACGTCATGCGATTTCTTTACGACATGGATCATTTTTGCATCGAATCCAATGGCGTATGACTTTGCAGAATATACCGACTTATGCAACTGTATGTGTTGGTATCTTCTTTGTGATGATCTTGCTTTCTATGGCTATTGGCCTACCCGATACGTTAAAACATTATCAAAACGATGTATCGAGTTTGATGTTAGCCAAATATGAAACAATCGTAACCGATGATGATGTAACAACATCGGTTTCATCAGCGGAATCATTTTTGATGGAAACACTCAATTATAAAACCAATTCTTTCCAAGAAGAGGTGTCCATTTTTGGTGTAAAACCAAGTAGTCAATTTACTCGATCCAAACAACTGCGTCATTTGAAAGGAAATCAAATATTGATTAGTCAAAGCATGCATGATAAATACGATATCCAAGTTGGTGATACGATTGTTTTGCATGCTCAATATGATTCTTCCACCTACGAATTAAAAATGGCAGGAATCTATGATTATTCAGGTTCTCTTGCTGTCTTTACAACCAATACGCAATTTACATCGCTTTTTGATGACTATACCAATGGATGGTTTTCTAATGAAAAGATCAATGATATCGATAGTCATTCTATTGTGACGACCATCAGTAAAAAGACATTTTGAAAATGGCCAAACAACTTGATCATTCCATGGGAGCTTATATGTCGTATTTTCAATATCTTTGTGTTGTATGTGCCGTGATTCTGTTGTACTTATTAACCAAATTGATCATTGAACGCAATGAAAATGTCATTTCGATGACCAAGATTTTAGGATATTCCACAAAAGAAATTTCGAAAATCATCATCGGACCAACTATCATTGTCGTATTGATTGTTTGCATCGTAATGTCCTTTGTGAGTGAATGGCTCATGGCATATATCTGGAAGATGATGATGCAAACCATGGATGGTTGGTTTGCTTTCTTCTTAAGTGCGAACGGCAAGCTTCGCATGATACTTTTAGTTTTTGTTGGCTATCTGTTCGTGATGATGCTGGATATCCAACGCATCCATAAAATAACGATGGATACGGTACTAAAAAATAATAGCTAAGGGACAGGAGAATGCCCCTTTTTATGATATACTCTCAGTATGGAAATTATTTTTATCAATGAAGCAAAAGATCCGATGATGTATCGGTTCAAAAAAGACTATCAAGCTATCTTAGAAAAAACATGTGAAATATTGGATCGACCAGGAAATTGGTCCTTATCTGTGATTTATGTCACACCAGAACGAATTCATGAAATCAATCGGATGTATCGAAATATCGATCGAGCTACGGATGTCATTAGTTTTGCGCTGCAAGATGATCTAGACGATGCATATACACAAGAAGATCAGTATGAACTAGGTGATATTTTCATCAATGTTGATGCAATTCGTTTGCAGGCAAAAGAGTATGGGCACTCGATTCGTCGTGAGGCTTGTTTCTTATTTTGCCATGGCCTTTTGCACTTGATGGGATATGATCATATGAGCCCCGAAGATGAAAAAGAAATGTTCGGATTACAGGATGTGATATTGGATGAAATGGTTTCTCGGTAGATTTTATTATGCCTATTGTGGCTTTTTGACTTGTTTGAAAGATCGCAGTATTCGCTATCAAATGGGGTTTGGCCTTGTTGTGATCGTATGTGGCTTTCTCTTTCGGTTAAATGGGGATGAATGGCTCAAGATCATTTGGTGCATTGGCCTTGTCATTGCGGCAGAAGTCGTCAATTCTTGTATTGAACGATGTGTGGATTATATCAGTTTAAAACGGGATCCACGCGCAAAACGAATCAAAGACATGGCTGCTTTTGGGGTATTGATCATTTGTCTTTGTGCAGCCATTACCGGACTTATGATTTTTATCCCAAAAGTGATCTAGGAGGAAACAGAGTATGTATAAATCAGGATTCATTGCGATTATTGGGCGTCCCAATGCGGGCAAGAGTACATTGATGAATCAATTGCTCAAAGAAAAAATTGCCATCATGTCGGATAAGCCCAATACTACACGGAACAACATTGCTGGCATCCTGACAAAACCGGATGCTCAATATGTATTTGTGGATACCCCGGGTATTCATAAACCGCAGCAACAATTGGGTCGTGTTCTAAATAAGAATGCCTATTCGGCGATGGAAGATTGTGATGTTTTGGCATGGATCGTGGATGGAATGGAAACCTATGGAGCAGGGGATACATTTATTCTTGAACGCATTCAATCCCTTCATAAACCAGTCATCTTATTGATCAATAAAATTGATCAAATGAGCAAAGAAAAACTGATGAATGTTTGTTTGAATTGGTCTAAAGTTTATGATTTTGATGAAATCATTCCTATTAGTGCCAAAAAAGCCGATAATTTAGCGGAAATTTTAAAAGTGATGAAGTCGTATTTAAAAGAAGGTCCTGCTTTATTTCCAGAAGAAATGAAAAGTGATCATGATCTTAATTTTCGTATGTGTGAGATCGTACGGGAAAAGATCTTATTGCGTACCCATGAAGAAATTCCGCATAGTGTAGCTGTCTTACTGGAAAAAAGCGAGCATAGGACAAATGGGTATCATCTTCAAATGATGGTGGTCGTGGATAAGAAGAGTCAGAAAGGCATTTTGATTGGTAAACAAGGAAGAATGATTCGTTCCATTCGCTTAGCGGCACAAAAAGAGTTAAGTGACTTGCTTGGACAACGCGTCGAATTGGAATTGTATGTTCGTGTTGAACCAAATTGGCGAAATCACGAAGACAAGATCAAGGCGATTGGATTGGATGAATTTGATGACGACTAGAGACATCGATGCTTTGATCTTAAAAAATGAAGAATATCGTGAAAAAGATGCCATTGTCACTTTGTTGACATCCCATGAAATTTTGCGAGTACGAGCACGCGGTGTACAATCGATGCAATCAAAAAATCGCATACTATGCCAACCATTTAGTTTGGTGCATCTTACCATTGATGAAAGGCCCAATCGATTTCCCTTGTTGTTATATGGAGCAAACAAACAGTATTTTTATCATATTTTAGAAGATCTGGAAATACAGACCGCATGTCAAGTTCTCAATGATCTGGTTCATTTAGGACCCATCAATGTAGCATTTATGGATCTTATGACGACTTGTTGGCAAGCGTTTCATACCCATACAAATGGATATACGTATGCCTGTCTTTGTTTAAAAGAAATCATTCATCATCAAGGAATCGATCCTTGTGTGGATCATTGTGTTCAATGTGGTCGGACACATTCTATTGAGGCCTTATCCATCAAACAAGGTGGTTTTCTATGTTCTTATTGCAATCCATCGCATATTGGTAAAAAAAAGAAAGCCGAATTGATCCAAATTCATTCTTTATTTCATGTACAGCCCGTTGCCTACGAATCGTTTTGTCAACACTATACGATGGATCAATCCGATTTTATACAATGGGCAAGTTGGATTGCGTATTATCTAAACTTAAACCTATCGAGCTTACGATTTTTAACTTCAATTTCGAGCAAAATTGATATATAATATTAAGGTACATCTTTGTGCCTTTTTTTGTCATGGTACAAATAGAAATGGAGAACAATAATGAGTGGATTGTCATTTAACGATGTGGTAGCACACATGAAAAATGCCGGATTCGTTTACCAAGGATCAGAGATCTATGGTGGCTTGTCCAATACATGGGATTTCGGTCCATTAGGAATCGAGCTCAAAGATAATATAAAAAAAGCATGGTGGAAGCGGTTTATCCATGAAGATCCAAATAATGTCGGGATTCAATCAGCCATATTGATGAATCCAGAAGTATGGGTTGCCAGTGGCCATGTTGGTGGTTTTAGTGATCCTTTGATGGATTGTAAAGAATGTAAATCCCGTTTTCGTGCCGATCAATTGATCGAAGAAGCAACACATAATGAAGTCAGTGCTGCTGGAATGTCAAACGAAGAGATGGAACAATTCATCAAAGATCATGAGATTGCTTGTCCAAAATGTGGAGCTAAAAATTTTACAGGCATTCGTCAATTTAATTTGATGTTCAAAACCTATCAAGGTGTTTTGGAAGATGCCAAAAATGCGATTTATTTGCGTCCAGAAACAGCTCAAGGTATTTTCGTAAACTTTAAGAATGTGCAACGTTCGATGCGGAAAAAGATTCCATTTGGCATTGGTCAAATTGGTAAGTCTTTCCGTAACGAGATCACTCCCGGAAACTTTATTTTCCGTACGCGTGAATTTGAACAAATGGAATTAGAGTTTTTCTGTAAACCAGGCACGGATAAAGAATGGTTTGAATACTATTGTAAAGCTTGCGTACAATTTTTAAAGGATCTGGGCTTGGATGAAAAAAATATTCGTTTGCGTGCACACAATCCGGAAGAATTGGCTCATTATTCCAATGGTACAAGTGATATTGAATACAATTTCCAAGATCCAATTGGTTGGGGCGAATTGTGGGGTATTGCCGATCGTACGGATTTTGATTTAAAAGCACATCAAGAACATAGTAAACAATCCCTGGAATATTTTGATCCACAAACCAATGAAAAATATATTCCTTATGTCATTGAGCCAAGTGTCGGTGTCGAACGATTGATTTTGGCCGTTATGTCTGAAGCTTATGAAATCGAACATTTAGAAAAAGAAGATCGTACCGTATTGAAGTTACATCCATTCTTAGCTCCATATAAAGTCGCTATTTTACCATTATCAAAGAAATTAAAAGAACCAGCTATGGATGTCTTTAAACAATTATGTGATGTATGTAGTTGTACCTATGATGAAACAGGAAGTATCGGAAAACGTTATCGCCGTCAAGATGCGATTGGTACGCCATACTGCATAACTGTTGATTTTGATACACAAGAAGATCAATGTGTAACCGTTCGTGATCGAGATACGATGGAACAAGTTCGCGTTCCATTGGATGAATTGGAAGCATATATCACAAAACGCATTCAGTTTTAGTAGGTGATGAGATTGAGTTGGATCAATGAACAAGATCTAAAGGCAATCCGTGCACAAGCCGATATTGTCGATATCATGTCACGGTATTTGTCGTTATCAAAAAAAGGAAAAAACTATGAGGCGCTCTGTCCGTTTCATGATGATCATGATCCAAGTCTTTCGATTTCTACGGACAAGCAAATCTATAAATGTTTTGTATGTGGCGCTGGTGGCGATGTATTTGGCTTTGTACAGAAAATGGAAAATATTTCCTTTCCGGAAGCAGTAGCGAAAGTAGCCGATATGATTGGTTATCCATTGGCTCTGCCCAAGGAGGCTTATCAACCAAAAGTTGATCCCAATCAAACGTATCATGATATCTTGCAGGCCTATATTTCCTATATGCAGTATGAGTTAAAAAGTGAAGCAGGAACATTGGCTTTGGACTATTTACATCGGCGTAAGATCAATGAAGATATTTTATATCGTTTCGAAATTGGTTATGCACCCTCTGCAATGGCTTCACAAAAATATTTTGAGGCCAAACAATACGATGCTGATACATTAAAAGAGTTGGGATTGACTCAAAATGGACATATCTTGTTTCATGATCGCTTTGTGATTCCCATTCATGATGCGAATGGACATCCAATTGGCTTTACCGCTCGTAAACTGACCAATACAGGAGATGAACCTAAATATATCAATAGTCCACAAACAAAGATCTATGAAAAAGGCCATGTCATCTTTAATTATCATCGTGCGAAAGCTTTTGCCCATAAGGCCCATCGCGTCATTTTAGTAGAAGGGGCAATGGATGTATTAGCTTTTGAGAAAGCAGACATCCATGAGAGCATTGCTTGTTTAGGCACGGCTTGTACAACCGAACAATTGGAACTGATCCGACGTTTGCGAGTGCCTGTGACCATTTGTTACGATGGCGATACAGCGGGGCAAAATGCAACGTATAAGTTTGGCAAGATGGCACTTGCACAAAATATGGATATCGTTGTAGTGCAGAATCATACCAATAAAGATCCCGATGAGATCTTTGATCAAGGAGGACAAGCAGAACTATCGGCTTTTGTATCTCGTACCATTTCTTTTGTGGAATTTCTCTTCGATCATTTATTGACCAAATATAATTTGGACAACTATGAAGATCGAAAAGCTTATGCCCAAGAAATTTTTGAAGCCATTGAAAAAATGGCCAATTCTTTTGAAAAAGAAACGTATTTGGCACAATTAAAACAAAAAACTGGATTTGATTTCCATACGATGATCCAGCAACCAGTGCAGCCAAAAATAAGAAAACAACGTTCCGTACCTATATATATATCCCAACCGATGCCAGGACGTGATATAGCGGAGCGGGCGATATTAAATTGTATATTATTGAGCAAATCAGCATGTCAGCGATTTCGTGATGAAATTGGCTTTTTTAAAGATCCAAGATGTCAGAAATTATCATTATATATCTACGATCTCTATCGTACATATGATCGATTGGACCGGGATCAATTAATGGCTCAGATCACCGATGAAGACATTCGCTCGTTTTTGATGCAGATATGGAATGATCCCTATCGCAAATCCGATTTTGATGAATCGTATTTTAACGATAGTATGAAGAAGATCAAAATATGTACTCTGCAAGAACAGATCGATGCGATCAATGCGAAGATCAAAACGGTGGCAGATCCACTTGAAAAAGCAAAGCTGTCGGTTGATAAACAACGATTGTTACATGAACAAGGGAGGATAAGTTATGGCAACGAAAAGCAAAATGAAAGCATTTAAATCCGTTGACGAAAGTAAAGCGTATTTATTGAAGGCCAATGAAAACAATGAAGACATTTCGCAAAATGAGTTCATGGATGCGATCAATGATTTGAAATTATCCGATGAAGAGATGGATGATCTTTTCGATTGGTGTGACACCAATGATATTCAGTTCATTGATGATTCCCAAGATGAATTAGAACCTGTAGAAGATGAAAGTGAAGATTCTGTCAGTGAAGATATTTCTCAATTGGAGAAGACCTTTGCGAACTCATCCCATTCCAAAATCAATGATCCTGTGAAAATGTATTTGAAGGAAATTGGTCAGATTCCGCTTTTGGATCCCAAAGAAGAACCCATCATTGCCAAACGAATCCAGGAAGGCGATGAAGAAGCCAAACAAATTTTGATTTCTTCCAACTTACGTTTGGTTGTATCCATTGCCAAAAAATATGTAGGCCGTGGCATGTTGTTCTTGGATCTGATCCAAGAAGGAAATTGTGGCTTGATCAAAGCCGTTGACAAGTTTGATTATAAAAAAGGTTTTAAATTTTCTACCTATGCAACATGGTGGATCCGTCAAAGCATAACCCGTGCCATTGCTGATCAAGCCCGTACCATTCGTATTCCGGTACATATGGTCGAGACCATCAATAAGTTGACGCGTATCCAACGTCAATTGGTACAAGATCTAGGTCGTGATCCATTACCAGAAGAAATTGCGGAAAAGATGGAGAATATTACGGCCGATAAAGTTCGTGAAATTCAAAAAATTGCTTTGGATCCCGTATCGTTAGAGACACCAATTGGTGAAGAAGACGATTCGCATTTGGGTGATTTTATTGAAGATAAAGAAACTTTATCACCGGATGATTATACCAACAATCAATTATTAAAAGATGAAATCGATAATATCTTACAAGGTTTGACCGAACGAGAAGAAAAAGTATTGCGATTGCGGTTTGGTTTGGAAGACGGTCGCACCCGTACCTTGGAAGAAGTAGGCAAAGAATTCAATGTAACCCGTGAACGTATCCGTCAAATTGAAGCCAAAGCCATTCGCAAATTGAAAAAACCAAATCGAGCAAAACGTTTGAAAGATTTTATGAAATCATGATCTCAAAACGTTTGGCCCATGTGATCGATTGGGTAGAAGGCGATGTTTTAGCGGATATTGGGTGTGATCATGGTTATGTATGCATTGAATCCATTAAACAACACAAGGTGAAAAAAGCTTATGCCTGTGATATTGCACAAAAACCTTTGGCCAGAGCCCAAAACGAAGTTCGCCAAGCCCATCTGGAAGATACGATCCAATGTTTGCTTATAAATGGAATGATTGGGCTACCCAATGATGTGGATATCGTTGTGATTGCCGGAATGGGAGGGCATACGATCATCGATATCTTAGAAAAAGCAACATTGTATCCTTCTATGCGTTTCTTGATCTCACCACACTCTCAAGCAGAACTCGTAAGAGAATATGTTTCGAGTCATGGGTTGGTGATTGAAAGAGAACAAATGGTTTTGGATAAACATTATTATCCAATCCTTGATTGTCGATATCTTCAATACAAACAAGATCTATCGCCCTTTGCCTTGCGTTATGGATATCATGTAGAAACGTCATCCGATTATGAATGCTATCTACAGGATCAAGAAAAAAAATTAAAACAACTTGTCCAACAAGTCCCTACCAAACGAAAAGCGTTTGAAAAAGAACTCGAAATTCTACAAAAAAGAGATACATTATAGGATCTTTCCTATTTGTATCTCTTCTTTTTTTGTGATCTTTCCTTGTAGATAAGCAATCACTTGATTGGTCAAATAAGGCGGGGTACTCGCTCCAGAAGTAATCGCAATCTTGGCATTTGGATCCAAAGCTTGTCGATCAATGTCTTGAAACGTTTGCACCTTTAGCCGTAGGGGAATATTTGCACTTTTGCCAATTTCCAATAATTTTTGTGTATTGTTGCTGGAAGGATCCCCCACGACAATCAATATATCTATATTTTGGTCTTTTAGATCCAGAATGGCTTGTTGACGAATCCGAGTCGCATTACAGATTTCATCATGGAATACAGCCGCTGGATATTTGTCTTTGATGGCCTGAAAAATATGATCGATATCTTCGATCGACATGGTTGTTTGATTGGTCACAAAAATATGTGGATTGGTAATGTCAGGAATATGGGTATCCTGGATCAAATGCACAGATGGACTCAACGTATAAATGGATTCCGCTTCGGGATGTTGATATTTGCCAACATAAAAAACATCATACCCTTCAAGTAGTTTTTGTTGGACAATTTTTTGTGTCTGCAAAACAAAAGGACAACTTGCATCGATCACATGCAGTCCCTTGTGCAACGCTTTCTCTTTGACTTGTGGATGAATTCCATGCGCCGTAAATATGACGATTCCATCATCAATTTCTTCTAATAATTCAAGGCGTGTCTTTGAGGGGTCTTCAAGAGTCTGAATGTTTTCTTTGGCCAAGGCTTTTTTCACATAGGCATTGTGCACGAGATTTCCTAAAATCGTGATTTTTTCGTCTGGATATTGCTGGCGTGCTTGTTTTGCCATATCAATCGCTTTTAATACACCACCACAATATCCTTGTGGTCTTACTTTGATGATTTGCATACCCTTATTATACGAACTCGTGATTTGTTTTCAAAGTTTTTGTGTGTTACGATAGACACGTTTTAAAGGAGGTTCAACATGGAATACAGCACAATTGTACAACGTATCATGGAAATCGAACATTTTAAAGAATTGACCCCCATTCAAAGTGAAATTTTACACATATCCAATAAATCACGTGATGTGATTGGTATATCATCGACCGGTTCCGGCAAGACCCATGCCTTTTTCATGCCAATCATGGAACAAATCGACCCCGATAAAAATGAGGTGCAGGCCGTCATTTCTACACCCACTCGTGAATTAGCCTATCAACTCTATGAAAGATGTAAGAAATTGACGGATGCATTGGGCATGCGTGTAAAACTAGTGACCGGTGGCAGCGAAAAGAAAAGTAGTACCCTTTTGCCACATATTGTCATTGGTACACCCGGACGCATGAAAGATGTGTTTTTACAAGATAAGATCCTACGACTCGATACGGCCAAAGTCATGGTTATTGACGAAGCCGATATGACCTTGGAATTTGGCTTTTTAGAAGATATTGACACGATTCTTTCGCATATGGATAAAAAGATCCAATTGATGGTTTTTTCTGCAACCATACCAGAAGCTTTGAAGCCATTCTTAAAGAAATATCTTCACGATCCATATATGATCCAGATCGATGAAAAAGCGAATTTTCAAGCCAATGTAAAACATATCCTAGTACCTTGTAAACATAAAACATACAGTGGGAAACTTTTAGATATCCTCCCAACGATACAACCCTATGTTTGTTTGATCTTTGCGAATACGAATGAAGAAGCTGAAGAATTTGCCAAAACATTACGAGCGCATGATTATGATCTTGTTGAAATTCATGGTTCGATGGAATCTCGTGAACGTTTGAAATCCATTCGTTTGATCAATGCCCAGAAAAAAACATACATCGTTGCCACAGATATTGCGGCTCGTGGGATCAATCTGGATGGAGTGACCCATGTCATTTCCTGTGGTTTCCCAAAAGACTTGAAATATTACATCCACCGGGCTGGTCGTACGGGTCGTGCCAATCGCGATGGCATTTGTATTGCTTTGTATCAAGACAAGGATGCGAAAGCCATTCAAACCCTATCGAAAGAAGTGAAATTTCATCATGAAGATGTAAAGAAAGGACAATGGATCTCATTAAAACCTTATTTTCCAACAAAGAAACCACGTCAAAAAGATGAATTCGATCAGGAAATTGAACGCATTGTCCGACGAAAAAATAAAAAAGTAAAACCGGGATACAAGAAAAAACAAAAACAAGAAATTGAACGTTTGAAGCGCAAGAGAAAGCGTCAAATGATTCAGAAAGATATTCAAAGGCAGAAAAAAGAGCGTGCGAAACAAAAACAACGAGAGAAGGCGAATGAGTCATGATCTATTTGGGCTCTCATGTAGGCATGAAGGCGCCTAATTACTTTTATGGATCCATTTTAGAATCCATATCGTATGGTGCCAATGCTTGTATGATCTATACGGGTGCTCCCAGCAATACCAAGCGCAAACCTGTTGAAAGGTTGAAGATCGATCAAGCGCATGCTTTGATGAAAGAACAAAGCTGGGATCGTTACCGTGTGATCGTTCATGCCCCGTATTTGATCAATTTAGCCAATACCATAAAGCCAGAAGTCGCACAGTTTGGACAAGAATTCCTAGCCAGTGAATTAAAACGTGTCCAAGCATTTGGTGCGACTACTTTGGTCTTACATCCAGGCGCTAGCCTAAAAGCGGATGTAAACGTGGCCATACAATCGATCATTGATCGGTTAAATGCGGTATTGGATGCGGATGATTCATCAATTTGTATCGCTTTAGAGACCATGGCTGGAAAAGGCTCGGAATTGGGATCTACATTTGAGCAATTGGCCCACATTCGATCGGGCATTCATAAACAAGAACGCATCAAAATTTGTCTGGATACTTGTCACATCCATGATGCGGGCTATGACCTTCATGCTTTTGATACAGTATTGGCACACTTTGATGCCGTTTTGGGATTGGATCAATTGGCTTGTATCCATCTGAATGATTCCAAAAATGAAAGAGGTACCCACAAAGATCGCCATGCCAATATTGGTGAAGGATATATAGGCTTTGATTGTTTATACGCAATTGCCCATCATCCCAAACTACAAGATGTTACCAAGATCTTAGAAACTCCTTATAAGGATGGTAAGCCACCTTATAAAGAAGAAATAGCTGCATTAAGAAGGGCATACTGATGGGCTTTCAAACATTATTCTTCATATTTGGCTTTTTTCCTTTGGTTTTTATCAGTCAATATTTTTTCAAAGACATAAAAAAACGAAATATCGGACTCGTTATCTTTAGTTTGATCTTTTATGGTTGGGCCAATCTTTCGCATATTGGTGTCTTGCTTTTATCCATTGCTTGGAATTATTTAACAGGCCTTGTCATGGAGCAGTCCGAAAAGAAAAAGACAATCTTAACAAGTGGAATCGTTGTGGATCTTTTGGTGTTGATGGCTTTTAAATATACGCATTTTTTCTTTGGTATCCAACCAACGAGCATTCCGATTGGTTTATCTTTTTTTACATTTAGTGAAATATCTTATTTGATGGATGTATACACAAAACGAAGCCTGGCCAGTCATGATCTATTGAACTATACATTGTATGTTAGTTATTTTGGTAAGATCAGTATGGGACCTATCGTTCCCTATCACAAGATGGTTGACGCATGTAATGATCGAACAATCCTATTGTCAAATATGGGGAAAGGTAGCATTCTATTTTTAAAAGGATTGATCAAAAAAGTAGTATTAGCTGATTCTTTGGCATTGGCTTTTCAAAGTCTGCAAGCTACATCTTCTTTTTGGGGAGCCTGGTTATTGACATTCACATATACCCTTCAAATATATTTTGATTTTAGTGGCTATAGCGATATGGCCATTGGTCTAAGTGAAATGTTGGGATTTCATATTGAACCCAATTTTCGTCATCCTTATATTGCTTCAAGCATTCAGGACTTTTGGCGTCGTTGGCATATTTCGCTATCAACGTGGTTTCGTGACTATTTATATATTCCATTAGGAGGGAATCGAAGCCATTATATACGAAACATAGGGATTGTCTGGTTTTGTACTGGATTATGGCATGGAGCCAACTGGACCTTTATTGTATGGGGATTGTATTATGGTGCTCTTATTTTATTTGAGCATTATTATATGAAACCGGTATTAAAAAATCATCCACTGGGTAGTCATATCTACACCTTTGTTTTGGTCATGATTGGTTGGGTCTTTTTCTTTAGTCCGAATCTTTCTCAAGCGTTTCGTATATTGGCTCTGATGATTCCATTCGGACACACCACATGGATCACGGGCATGGATGCATTCATTTTCCATTCTCATTGGATCTTATATGTAGCTAGTTTTTTCTTCATGCTACCTTTTTGGGATCATATCGAACATGTCTGTATTCATCGATACAGTACATGGTGGATGATTGGTTTGTATGGCCTGAGTTTTTTGTTATGTATTTGTATGATGGTTGGCAGCACCTATCAAACTTTTTTATATGCCGCCTTTTAGGAGAGAGAAATGAAACAAAAACAATTTGCCAAACGATTGGGAAGATGTTTTGTGCCAATCCTCTGTTTGACGTTTATCATCAATCTTTTGTGGCCTGATGCCAAGCAATCAACGATTGAAAACAGGTCGTTGCAACAATTTCCTACTTGCTCCTGGCAAAATATATGGGATGGAAGGTATCAAACAGCCATCACTACTTGGTTTTCGGATCAATTTGTTGGTCGATACATATGGATCCATGGTCGATATTTGTTTTTGAAAGCAACGCAAAATCAAAAGATCAACGATGTTTTTTTAGCTAAGGATCAATTGATCCAAGATTGTCCAAAGCCACAATGGTCACAAATTCGTCAAAATATCCAAGCCATCAATACATTATCAAAGAGTATGAATATTCCGACTTCGTTTCTCCTTGTACCAACGGCATTATCCATTCAAAATGATCGAGTGGATAAAGGTGCGATATCCTATGATCAAAATGCAATTATCCAAACGATTGATAAAAAAATCGATAAGTCGATCCAGATCGTAGATGTTCGTAAGCAACTAAAAAATCATGCCCAAGAATATATCTATTATAAAACGGATCATCATTGGACAAGTTTAGGTGCTTTTTATGCTTTTCAGGCCTTCTATCCCGAAAGTAAGAAATCGGATTATAAACAAATGCTTGTTTCTGATTCATTTCATGGTACACTGTCTCATACAACAGGAAGTGTAGGAATCAAGGATTCCATTCATATTTTTGTGCCGAAAGATCAACCAGATTATTTAGTGACCAATGAAGACGACGGGACGCAATCTCGTACGTGGTATCATTCCAAAGCCATCGCATCCAATGACCAATATGCCGTATTTGGCAATGGTAATCATGCCTTGGTTCGAATAGAAATGGATACAGATGCCACGGGACATCTTTTGTTGATCAAAGATAGTTATGCCAATGCTTTGATTCCTTTTTTGATTCCGTATTATAAATCCATTACAGTCGTGGATCCACGTTATTATTATGGGGATCTGCATCAATTGATCCAACAAGATCAAATTGATTCGATGATGTATGTCTATAATGTGAATACATTTATTGAAGATGATTCATTGGCTGATTGTTTGCAGTAGGAGGAGAGTATGCGAATTTATATTTTTATTGCGATTTTATATGCTTTGGCAATCGTGGTTTATGCGATGAGCCTAAAAGCCATTCAATTAACCAGCGAAGGACAAAAGAATGTCAAGACCGATATTGCCTTAATGATTGTCGTAGCTTTGGGATTGGCTTATGCAGGATATACGTATGTACAAAGTGCAACATCTACGCATTTTGTGTTGTTGATCTTATTGAGTGTAGCCTATATTGCGTGTATTGGGTATCATTCCTATTTCATGGTGCAAAATGCCAAAAAGAAAGAGGATTAGGCTTACTTTGGCCTAGTCCTCTTCTTTATATGCATCAATTTCTTGTTTTAAACGTAGGACCATTTGATCTTGAGGAATCTTCTCAATGATTTGTCCTTTTTTGATCAATAAGCCCTCGTTTTTGCCACCTGCAATCGCAATATCCGCATGTTTTGCTTCACCAGGACCGTTGACTGCACATCCCATGATCGCAACTGTAATATTTTTGTGGACTGTTTTTAAGTAGTCCTCCATCTCATTGACAACCGGTTCCATGTTCCATTGCGTGCGTCCACAAGTTGGACAAGCAATTAAATTGGGAACATGATTGATCAAATGACAATCTTTTAAAAGCTCTTTGGCCATGATGATTTCTTGGCTTGGATCTCCATTGACAGAGATACGAATGGTATTACCAATTCCATCCAACAATAAATTGCCCAATGCTAAAGAAGATTTAATGGCACTGGTCAAAGCGGTTCCCGCCTCTGTAACGCCCAGATGTAACGGATACGGAAAGGTTTCGCTTGCCAGACGATAAGCTTCGATACAAAGTAGGGGATCACTGGATTTAAAAGAAAGGACAGTATTATAAAAATCATGTTCTTCTAAGATCTTGACATGACGCATTGCACTTTCAATCATTCCTTGGGCAGTAGGTTTTCCATATTTGTCATGAATATCTCTTTCTAAAGAACCACCATTGATACCAATACGAATGGGGACATGATATAGTTTGCAAGCTTCTACAACTTTTTCGACATTTTCTTTTTTACCAATATTTCCAGGATTTAAACGAATTTTATGGGCACCTGCTTCGATACACGCCAATGCAAGTTTATAATCAAAGTGAATATCAGCAACTAATGGAATATGAATATTTTGAACAATAGTTTGAATGGCTTGTGCATCATTCATGTCCATACAACTTACGCGAATAAGTTCGCATCCTAAAGATTCGAGTTGGCGAATTTGGGAAATGACTTCATCGGTCTTTTCCGTTTTGATGTTGCACATCGATTGAATGACGACATGATTATTACCACCGATGGCTAGATCTTTTACATGAACTTGAAGTGTTTTTGTTCGTTTCATACTTTACCTCATTTCGTTTTTTAGTATACATAGTTTTTTAAAGAAAGTTAAGGGAAGGTGCGTTTATGTCGCTTATTGTTATATGTGGTTGGTCCGGTAGTGGGAAGACAACTATAGCGAATTTCCTCCAAAAGAAATACGGATATCACCGAATTATAACGTATACAACACGGTCAAAAAGAGAATACGAAGAAAATGGCAAAGATTATCATTTTATTTCTCGGGATGCTTTTCAGAAAATGATCGAAGAGAAAGCCTTTTTTGAATGGACTTATTTTAATGATGCTTACTATGGTTCATTAAAAAAAGATTATGAGCAACCCAAAGGAGTCGTCATCTTAGATCCTGTAGGCGTCAAAAAGATCATATCCTTATGTCCTGATTCGATTGTCTTTCAATTATGCATTTCGAAAGAATTGGCAATCAAACGTTTATTACAGCGAAAAGAAGAGCCTGAAAAAATAAAAAGGCGGTTATGCATGGATGAAAAAGAATTTACTCAACTCAATGCCATTCGTGATCGAATTATTGCTATCCATATAGAAGAAAGTGATAAAGTGGAAGAGATCGTAGCAAAAATTGTTTGTTTCCTTACGCAAAAAGAAGCAAATCATAAAAAGTTAGGAGGTAGACCATGATTTATACAGAGTTAACTCGAAAAGCATTAATGATTGCTTATAAGGCACACAAGAAGCAAGTGGATAAAGCAGGAAAGCCATATATTTTTCATCCTTTACATCTGGCAGAACAAATGGATGATGAATATACATGTTGTGTGGCCCTTCTGCATGACACGGTAGAAGATACAGATGTGACAATGGAAACTCTCCGGGAGCTATTTCCAAAAGATGTAGCCGATGCCATTGAACGATTGACCCATGATAAGCATGTTCCTTATATGGAGTATATCAAAAAGATAAATGAAGATCCGATTGCTAAAAAAGTCAAATTGGCCGATCTAAAACATAATATGGATATCCATCGATTTTGCGATGTAGAGCTAACAAGCCAAGAAAAGGAAGCAATTCAAGATCGCATCATCACCAAGTATAAACCGGCATTTGCCTATTTATCAAAATGATCAATTTTAATTGTATCCATTTTGTTTATGCGACCGTTATTTAAAAGATGTTTGGAACTGAGAGGAAATGCCAATTTTATAAGTAGCCCTTACATACATAATGTAAGGACTTTTTATTCGTCTTTTTTTGAGTTCCTTCTATTAAAATCGGCATAGAAAAAAAAGCATTTTTCATGATTTTATACACTTTTGATGCTTTTTAACGTTTTTTTAAAATGAAAAAGAATTCGTGTATAATAGACAAAGTGGAGGAGGTAGTGGTATGCCGCATTTGCGAAAACCTAGCCATTTACATAAGATACGTGGCATGGATGATGAAATATCCCACCGTATTCTCTTATTATCTTCTTTTATTGTCGTCTTATTTTTGGTGATTTTTATTCGCTTGATCTATATTCAAGTGTTTTCATACAATGATTATGTACAGAAAAAGGATGACTATACATCGATTCGTCAATATGTGAATGCACCGCGTGGTCAGATTTATGACTGTAAAGGGCGTGTATTAGCGAAAACGGTTGTTAGCCATAATATTGTTTATACATCACCCAAAAATATGTCGAGTGAAGATTATAAATTATATGCGAAACGTTTGGTCGAAGTATTTAATATTGATACCGATGATTTTTCAGAAACCGATAAAAAGGAAGCCTATATTACGTGGAAATCGTTTTTATCCCCTTCGAATTCAGAATATGCTGCCAATAATTTATTGACGAAATCAGAGTTGAATGCATATAAATCTGGATTGTGGGGAACCAATGCAGAAACACGGCGACATCAGATTTTGATGAAACGAATTGGCAAGAAACAAATCAAGGAAATGTCGGCGAAGCAATTAAAGATTGCGGTTATTTATCAACGAATGACGGAAAATGCTTCTACTGGACAAGAAAATGTAATCTTGGAAGATGTAGGGGATGATGATGTCGCATATTTAGTT
>NZ_JAXDRQ010000030.1:0-49676 GCF_034090965.1 Absicoccus sp.
CTGGACGAGCCATTTCAAATGCTTTTTCCCATGCTTCTGGGAATCCGGTTGCTTCTACAACGATTTGCGGTCCTTTTCCTTCTGTTAGTTTTCTTACTTGTTCAACATAATCCGGTGCGCCTGCATTAATTTGTGCAATTGTACCAAAATTCTTCGACAATTCCAATCGATGTTCAGACAAGTCGGCTGCGATAACGCGGCATCCATGCAAGTTCAAAAGATCCATGAACATCAATCCAATAGGACCAGCCCCAATTACAACAACATAATCACCTACTTTGGCAGGGATGGAATCAAATCCATGAACCGCACAGGCCAATGGTTCCAACAAAGCAGCATATTCATATGGCAATCCATCTGGAATTTTAAAGAAGTTATATTTCAAGATATGCGATGGTACAGCAACATACTGAGAAAATGCTCCATTCAAATATTGTAGATGTTCACATAAACTATATTGTTTATTTTTACAGTTTTCACATTCAAAGCATGGAGCTGTATTTACACCAACTACCCGATCACCTACTTTGAATTTTGTGACATTCTTGCCTACTTCAACAACATCACTGGCAAATTCATGTCCAAATGTGGATGGTGTATGTTGAATGATGGTTGGATGACCACGACGATATGTCTTCAAATCTGTTCCGCAAGTCAAAGCAGCTCTAACTTTAACAAGGATTTCATCATCCCCAATTTGAGGAATGTCTGTTTCTTCAAATCGTACGTCTCCTGGTGCATAAAACATTTGCGCTTTCATTTTTCCTTGCATTATTTTTCCCTCCTAATTATTGTTGACCATAGTTCTTTTCGGTATCTTTACGCATATATTCTGCAATCTGATCTTCTAAAATATTTACATCACCCATTTGGAATGCATAATAAGCAACTTTCGCACTTTCTTCCAAAACAATGGCGTCTTTTAAAGCTTTATCAATATCACTATCAACACAAATAGCTCCGTGATTTCCCATCAAAACGGCTCTATCTTGTCCAATCGCCTCTGATGTAACATCTGCTAGTTCTTGTGAGCCTGGCAAACAGAAATCTGCAACTTTTACTTTTCCACCAACTAAATCAGCAGCTTCTGAAGTAATACATGGCATACCATCGATATCCCGACAGGCCCACGCTGTACAGAATGTTGAATGTGTATGGATAATACCATTTACATCCGGACGTTTCCGATAAATTGCTGTATGCATCGGTGCTTCAATAGATGGTTTTCTTTCTCCATCCACAATGTTATTGTCTATATCAACCACTACAATGTCTGAAGGATGTAATGTTTCATATGGCATACCGCTTGGTGTGATACAGATATATCCAGTTTCAGGGTCTCTTAAACTAAAATTTCCAAATGTTAATGGAATTAATTTTTCTCGTTGAATTGTGAGTGCAATTTCAATTACATGTTTTCTTTCTTGTTCTAGTAGCATATCAATTCGTCATCCTCTAATTAAGCAAATATGCTGATAACTTTAGCAATAATATATGGTACTAAGTGAGCTCCAATATCCAATGAAGATACATATTTTGCTCCTTCTGGGAATGCAAAATCGACAGACTTAGCAATTGATGTAACTGTTGGTGCTAAATCGGTAGCAATATACAAAATACAAATCATCATTAATGTACCTGAAATCAATGCACGTAATAAATTTCCTTTTGATGCAACAACAGGCCAAATCATGAAGAATGGTATTGTCGAGAAATCAACCAATGGCATTACTTTGTTACCAGGTAAGATAAAGCTCAATAATAAAGTGATTGGTATCATGATCAATGCACTAGAGATGACCATCGGCGATCCCGTTGCAACTGCAGCATCCAGACCAATGTATACTTCTTTTCCTGGAAACCTCTTGTTCATAAAGTTCTTAGCGTCTTCACTCAAAGGCATTAAACCTTCCATCAAAATAGATACCATACGAGGTAAAATAAACATTACAGCTGCCATATTTACAGCAATTGTGACAACGCCAGCAAGATCTTCACCTGCCATAACGCCAATTGCCGCACCTAAGATGACTCCTAAAATCATTGGTTCACCTAAGAATCCTAATTTTTCGGAAATTGCTTCACCATCTAAATTAACACTGCGAAGTCCAGGAATTTTATCATACACTTTATCCAATAAGATAAAGATAGGTGCCCAACTGACAGTTTCTGTGTGTGGTAATGAAATACCAGGAAGGCCAAAATAATCTTGAACCAAAGGAGCTGTCATATCGGCAAATTTAACAATGATAATAAATGTGATACCCGATCCAATAATTCCCCAAATCATACTTCCTGTCATGTATTGAATTAAAGATCCTGTTAGAATAAAATGCCAATAATTCCAAATATCGATATCTAATGTCTTGGTCCAGTTAAATGCCAACATAATAATGTTGATAACAAAGCAAGTAATAAATACGAATGGTACAATATTTGTCGCAAATGCAATGGATGAACTTACCGGCCAGCCAACATCAATAACTTCAAGATTTAAACCAAAACGTTCAACCATTGCTTGTGTCGCCGGTGTAATATATTGTCCCATCAAACCAACAACTAAATTAATACCAATAAATCCAATACCAATGGTCAAACCTGCACGAAATGCTTTTGAGAATTTTTCACCTAATATCAATCCAAGAATAGTAATGATGATTGGCATGACAACGGATGATCCCATGCCTAAAATATAATTAAGTACAGCCATAAAGGTTTTTCTCTCCTATTTTTCCTTATTTCTATGCTAATGTTTTCAAATAATCTGCTATTTCATCGGCTAATTGTTCAGCTCCTATGCCAGTAATAAATTGCAACGCACGGAATGTTTTGGTTCCTTTTAACTTTTGAACTGGAATTTCGGCAGTATGAATGATGCAATCAGGATGAATAATATCGGCTTTTGCAACAATTTCTGTTGCTTTGCATTCAATCACATCTACCTGAGGGATTCCTCTTTCTTTTAGTAAAGTTTTACATTTGTTAGCTGCTACGGTAGACGTCGCAACTCCCGTACCACAAGCCGATAATATCGTAAATTTCCTCATAATGTTTCCTCCTTCTTCTTGATTGTTTCAACGATTTCTTTTGCATTAGTTGCATTAACGAGTTTTTTCAAAACATCCTGATCTTGAATCAACATAATGACGTGTTGCAAAAATTCCATATAATTGCTTCCATTAACCGCTAGCATGATAACAAAAGTAACCGGAACCATAACATTATCTTTTGGATTCGTTGCCATTTGATGAAACATGACCGGATGTTTCAACTTTGCTACTGCCAATGCTGTTTTATTTACATGTACTTGGTCAGTGTGCGGAATCGCTACACCAATACCACCGACATCTAAACCCGTAGGAAATACTTTTTCGCGTTCGCCCAACGCTCCAACATATGTATCTTTTGTATAACCTAATTCAGTCAATTTTCCACCAACTGTTTTAAATACATCTTCTCTATCGTCAACATCTAGATCGATAAAAATCAATTCTTGTTTTAAATTATCCCAAATCATTTTGTCCTCGTTTTTAATTTTCGTTTCCTTCTATTGTCATTATATGAATTACTTCTTTTCTCATAAAGTTCAAAGCCGAGTCAAAAGAAAAACGCTAAATTGAACTAATTGATATACACAAAAGATTTCGTGTCTTGTTCGTGGTCTCTACACCACTTCCTTCCATCATTAGTTTTATGCCAATGCCTTACGATTCACTACATTTGGCAATTACTTCCTGCTGTAGGCTTTTGCCAATTAAATAAAGCACATCTAGCCCACAAAAAAAGGAACCAAAGATTTTACTCTTTGATTTCCTCTTGATCCAATCGGTATAACTTGTTTTTTGATTCATTGTACAAACACACATTACTTTATATATTTCCCCATGGCATCATGAATGACTTGTTCCAATGCCACATCTGCATTGTGATCCAATGCTTTCTGAAAATAATCTTTTGCTTCTTCTTGATTTCCCTGATAGGCATATTGTAAACCAAGCATCAACTCCAAATTACTTCTTCCTTCAGATGATTCTTGCATGTTGTCCAACTTCTTCTTAATTTCCTCGATATGATTGGCTTTCTTTTCTACAAAGACATCGTATGAAATTTCCATTGCATGAATCACATTGGGATATTTGTCTAATTGTTTGGCCTGCTCTAATATCTTCTTGCTATCTTTATAGCTTGCACGCTTGATATAATAATAAAAAGTTTGCCGATACATGGCCATCTTTTGCGAATCATTGATATTCATTCCATTTTGTATGAAGGAAACTTGATCATGTACTTTTTCTAATTCATTCTTTTTCATGTAGAAAGTCAATCTCATAAATTCTCTATCAAAGGCCGGATAGGACATTTTACAGGGAAAGCTATCTAAAGTTTTCATATACGATGCTTCATCATTATTTTGTAAACTCTGATAAATTTTACGATTGACCTGACTTTTCATCATTGATTTCGCAACGACCAAGCCGCCAATGATCAATAACAAAATAAGAAAATTCGTTGTATTCATCTATCCATCCACCTAAGAATCAATAATAGTATTCTTTTATTTTTCCCTTAAACACATATTTATTCACACGTGCTATCGCTATCTCATTACAATTTGTTTTCTCTGCTTTCGTGCGTTTCCCATTTACCGTTTCATAAAATAAAGACCGTAAAGTGAGGAAATCATTTGCTAAGGTCATCTTTCCATTGATTACATCACTGGCATCCAAATCAATATGTTCCTTCATAAAATGAGACACGTGCGGATTAGCTGATATTTTAATGACCGGTACAATTGGATTGCCAAGTGGTGTTCCCAATCCCGTTGAAAATAGGATGATCTGACATCCACCTGCTGCCATTCCCATCATGCTGATGGGATCATTACCCGGCGTATCCATGATGACCAATCCTTTTTGTTCAATGGGTCGTGCATAATCCAATACATCTTCAATCACGCGATGGCCTGCCTTTTGGATGCATCCCAAAGATTTCTCCTCCAACGTCGTGATCCCACTAGCTTTATTGCCTGGCGATGGATTTCTTTTTCTTACATTTTCGCCAACCGCCAACTGACTTTCTTCATAAGGCAAGATAATATCTTTGATCTTTTGCGCAACAACAGGATCTTTTGCCTGTTTCATCAAAATATGTTCGGCACCAATAAACTCGGTTGTTTCGCATAAGATGGACGTTCCACCATGATCAACAATATGATCTGACATCCTGCCAATCAATGGATTTGCTACCAATCCACTGGTGGGATCGGAACCTCCGCATTCCGTACCAAGTATAAGATCCGATAAAAGAATCGGCATTCTAGGTACTGCTAAGCTAGCTTGAACCATTGCTTGTGCCTTAGGAATGGCTTGATCAAGTACCGAAGCAACTCCTCCACACTTTTGAATAATGAATGTTTCAAGTGGTTTATTGGTTCTTTTTCGAATGGCATCGATCATTAGGTCCATCTGACAATTTTCACACCCTAATGAGATGAGAATTGCGCCATATACATTTGGATTGGCAACCAAACCAGCTAAAGTCCGAAGCGTACATGCTTGATCATACGCATTTTGTGAACATCCCAACTGATTATGAATTGCCGTCGTTCCATCAACTTTTTCCGCCATTTGGCTCGCCACATCCGATGCACATACACTCGTTGGCAAAATCAAAACATGATTGCGAATGCCTATGGTTCCATCTGCTCGATGATAGCCAAATAATTTCATACTGTATCGGCCTTTCTTTCCAGCTCATTAGCTATACTACTTAAATTATGTGTGTGGACCCATTCCCCTTTTGCGATATCCCGCATTGCCCAACCAATTTTTTCCCCATATTTTAGGACAACCTCATTTTTATGGATTGGACAAATCGCAACTTTATGATAAATAGGAATAGACTGAAGAGGAGAAAGCATGACCTGTTTTCCCCTCGAATTTGTGTAAACGATGTTTTGATTCTTTTCAATAGCTTCCAAAACTACAATGACATTGTCTTTTTCATGAATGAGCATGGCGTTATTTTTCATTGGGAAGTTCCTGCATGGTTTTACGTAATGATGCTACGATTTGTTGATAAGTACCAGGCTTTCCAAATAAAGCACTAGTACCCAGAACAAAACCATCCACACCCATTTTTAACAGATGCAAGATCACTTCAGGCGAACATGCACCATCAACAACAATTTTAAAACCAAACTCTTTCTTCATTTCTACCAATTTATTTATTTTATGAATGGTAAATTTTTGAAATTTTTGACCGGCAAATCCTGGATTTACCGTCATCACTAACACATAATCACACAAATAAATCATCTCTTTGATTGTCTCAATACTGGTGTCCGGATTGATAGCTATGCCAGCCATTTTTCCTCGATCTTTAATATGTGCCAAAGTTTTCACAACGTATCTTTCGGATTCTGGATGAATATAGATCAAATCAGCTCCTGCATCTAAAAACCAATCGATCTTATCTGCTGGATCTTCGATCATCAAATGCACATCCACCAATGCATCGGTCGATTTGCGAATAGCCTGAACATCACTCAATCCCAATGCAAAATTAGGAACAAAACTGCCATCCATGATATCACAATGAAAGATGTCTACACCTGCTTGATCCAATTGATGCACTTCATGCTGTAAGTTTTGAAGATCCGCACACATCATGCTCGGACATAATAATTGACTCATATATCGTCCTCTTTCTGTTACAGATTGTCTCACTCAGGCTTTGAATCGATAATGTCTAAGACTTGCACGTGATCACGATTTTTCATGATTTGTTCATAATAATATTGCACATCTTGCGCAATCTTTGAATCCATATCCAAATCATTCAATTCACAGAACGTTTCGATTGGGCTTTTCTCTAACATCGGTTCATTATTCAATCCTTGTCTTTCTTGCCAATAGACCAATGCAGCCGCAGCAACAAATTCCATGATTCGATAATCGCGATGATGATCCATCAAAATTTTCATTGGCGACATGATGCGTTCTGTTGGACCCAACTTACGTTTCGGCGCACGTCCATTCTTTATATTAAAATCAAGAATATCCCGATTCTTCATTTTCCGCATTGCCCGTTGAGCAAATTCTTCTTCATCTTCTTTGGTGATTTGGAAATAATCTTGTAAAGAAGGATTCAGATCTTCTAGTAAACGATCCATTGTTTTGGCAATGTCTGGATCATTGGCCGCATCGCCATACACTTCAAATCCCTTCACATAACCACAATAGGAAATCAAGCCTGCTAATGCGTTATAAGTATAAATTTTACGCTTTAAGAATTTCTCAAAATCATGAATGGGAATGGCCCCTTCAAAATCCATCGTATCAATGGCATCGGCATCAAATGGAAAGTAATATTCATTCATTGATAAAATATCCAAACGGGTCTTATCCAATTTTACGGTTGAGCAGAAGACAGCCGTCATCGAAATCACATATTCTGCTGTTATGCCTTCTTCTTGCATATGTTGTTTTAACACACGACCCGGATTGATTCCATTTTCTGCCGTCATGATGATCGTTTTCTTTTCTTTACCTGCCAATCCAGCTTTTAGTTGTCTGGCTACATCACCTAAATTTTGTTCACCAACTGAAGTGAAAACATAATCAGCTTCGTAGATAGCTTGGATAGCTTCTTCTGAATCTGATAAATACGCATGAATACCATGGATATAAAGTGGTTTGCGATCTTTCGAATAAAAATGAATACAATACGCTTGATCTTCTTGCAGCAATTGAATCAATTCTTTATTTTTGTCCACTAAAGTAATTTCATAATTGCCATTTTCAAACATAAAACGCGGCAAATAACCACGACCGGTTTGTCCAGCACCAATCACAACTGCTTTTTTCATAGATTCACTTCCTCTTTTAACCATCCACGTTTTTGGAGTTCATGAATGCCATCAATGATCATGGTGTATAATTTTTCATCCGGCTTCAATCCACAAACGTTTTCCAAGATATATCCAATTCCATTTTGCATGCGCATTTTTTGTAGCTCTACTGCCGATTCATCTTCGGGATTATCATAGAATAAGGCCGCCGCTGTACAAAGCGCGATTGCTTTGGGTTCTACACCAACCGATAACGCAATTTTGCTTGGGCCAATCAAACGATCATTGGGCTTTAGTTTTCGTAATGGATCTCGTGCAATTCGCGTGATTGGATCAACAATATCTAAATCGGTATACTTGGCTTTTGCTCGCTTTGAAAAAGCCAATTGACTTTCTTCATCGATACCCATTCCTTTAATCAACGCTTGATTGATCTCATCATAGATTTCATCTAAGATTGGTGCTATTTCTGGGCTATTGGCTGCAACCGCTAAATATTTTTCACCTAGTAAATAGCCTAAATACGCAATCGACCCACAACTTGTGTTATTGGTATAGAGCTTTTGCGTCAACAAATTGCCAAACTGATCCACAAAATCTACATATTCCCAATTTGGTAATTCTCCCTTGATAGCAGCTTTATCCATCGGTAAATAAGGGAAGTTTTGGATCCAAGTATCCAAAGGATTTGTAAGTAAACTTGGATCCGGTGCACCTGTCCCTGTACAAAGGATGACGGCTTCAGCAACACCCACATTCTTTTCAAATGTTGCTTTTTCATCTTCATCCAATTCTGCTTCCAACGCTTGTTTCAAATCACATGCTGGTTCGATCCAATTTTCACAAGTGATGATATTTGTCACATGACCTTTCCCATTATGTAGCATTGCTTTATATGCTTTGCCCAATGTTTTTCCGACCGATGGCATATTCTTTCCACCACATGCGGTAAAAACAAAATCGGCTTCAGCCCAAATTTCAGCCAATTTTTCAATATCATTTGCACTATACGCGGTTACATTCGTATTGACGATATCTTTTTCCGGATGGCCCAATACATGAATGGTATACGATCCGATCTCATTTAACTGTTTGACCATTGGATCCATGACATCAAAATAGGTAATTTGAACATGATTCAAAAGCATGATCTGTGTCACAAATCCTCGACCAATTCGTCCAGCACCTAAGATAATTACCTTCATTTGCATCCCTCCTATTTCAATTGATCTAACATCACTTCGGTTGCTCGAACGACTGTATTCATCTCTGCTTCTTGTGAACGGGATGCAATATGAGCCGTTAAGATAAATTGATCCATTGCCAATAACTCATCGATCCACGCTTCTTGTTGAGGGGGCTCACTAGTAAATACATCCGAACATACTGCATGAACTTCATGATTTTTTAAAGCTTCATAAATAGCTTTTTCATTCACGATGCCACCACGAGCCGCATTGATCAATACCGCCGTATCTTTCATTTTTTTGAATTCTTCCGTCGAAATCATATTTCTCGTTTCATCTGTTAATGGTGTATGAATAGTGATAAAATCACACGTCGTCAATATTTCATCTACCGTCGTTTGTTTGGCTTCATATTGATCCAATACTTGTTGTGGAATCTCAAATATATCATAGGCATAAATATGCATGCCGATTCCCTTTGCCATTCGTGCTACATTTTTACCGATATTGCCAAATCCAATGATGCCAATATTCTTTCCTTTTAATTCAAAACCTGTTGGTTTGACCCATTCTCGATTTTTTACATGAATGACATTTCCAACTAAATCGCGGGCCGCCGCAAACATCATACCCACTGTCAATTCAGCCACAGCATTCGAGTTTGTACCGATACAACGCCCTACTTTGATTCCCATTTCATCACAAGTTGGTAAATCAATATTATCCAAACCCACACCAAATTTAACGATTGATCTTAAATTTTTACATTGCAGCAATAAATCTCGATCTAAAGAATCAACACCAACGATGATTCCGGTTGCTTGCTTTGCCTTTTCTACAAATACTTCCCGAGGAAACGGCTTTCCTGTATCATTCCAATCGACTTCATAGCCAGCCGATTCTAATTGTTTTTTATAGGCAGCTCCATATTTTGCATAGCCTCGCGGCGTGATCAAAATCGTTGCCATATTATTTTCCTGCCTTCGCTTGCTCGAATGCATCACGTAATTTTTTGGCATTTGCGGCAATGTCTTCACTTGTTCCCTTAGACAACAAGCCACCAACACCTAATGCTTCTGCACCATTAGCGACCCATTCTTTCACATTTTCCGGATTTACCCCGCCACTGGCCAAGATAGGAAGTTGTGGACATGGTACTTTAAACACTTTTGCCAGACTTGGACCATAATAATTCGAAATTGGGAAAGCCTTGATAAAGCTAGCTCCTGCTTTTAACGCTGTTAATGCCTCGGAATAGGTTGTACAACCTGGACCATAAGGTACTTGATATAAATTACAAATTTCTTGGACTTGGGCATCAAAATTTGGTGCAACCATGAATTCCGCACCATTCATGATAGCCATTCGCGCTGTGGCTGGATCCAATACCGTACCTGCACCAATGCACATTTCATCTCCGTATTTTTCTTTGATGGCCTTAATGACATCACCTGCATTCGCATTGGTATAACTGATTTCCATGACATCGACGCCACCATCATGACAACCCTTCGCAATTTCTAATCCACGTTCAATTGTTTCTACACGTACAACCGCAAAAATTCCGGTTTTCTTAATTCTTAATGTTGTTTCTGGTAATCCCATTTGTTTTTCCTCCTGTTTTTTTTACTCTATAAATTCTTTCAAAAAATAATAAATTCCATCTTCATCATTTGTATGTTCCAAAATAATATCGGCAACTCGTTTTGCCTGTTTGCTCGCATTCTTCATTGCAATCCCCAACGAGGATGCTTCTAACATTTCTGCATCGTTATCGCCATCGCCAAATACCATGACGTGTTCTAAATTGGATCCATTGGATCGTACATACATTTGAATAGCTTTGGCTTTGGATACTTTTTCATTCAAAAATTCATAAATATTTTTTTCGGTCCAATACCCCTTCAAATTCTGCATTGGCATAGAAAGAATGGTTTGCAATGTTTCTGGCCGATGAAATTCCAACATCACACGGGCAGGTTCTTCCCATTTTTTTTGTGCATTGGATAATAAAACCATTTGTTCCTGATTGTTTTGACTAATTTGCTTCATCAATGGAGTTTGTTTGGTCACAAACAAAGATCCTGGATTATGAAAAGCAATGTTGATATCTTCCAAAGCAGAAAATGACGTAATGATCATTTTGACTTGATCAAAGGACACATAGCCATTTTTTATGTGCTTCATCGTTGGTAACAATAAGAGATCAGCTCCACTGTTGGCGATGATCACATCCAATATGGCTTGTAATTGATATTTTTTGATCAAAGGGTATACCGAACTTAAAGCCCGTCCCGTGGCTATCCCAAAATGCAAGCCAGCTTTTTTACCTTGGATCAATATATGTAAAGTTCGATGGGAAATGCATTTATTGGAATCCAACAATGTGCCATCGAGATCAAAAAAGCAAAACGATACCTTACTTTTGTGAACATCCAAAGAGTTTAATATAGTATTCAATTTTATTCTTGAACCCCTCTGCTAGTAATGGATATAAGTTATATACTTCATTTCCCGACAAATCCCGGCAAATTAAATTTGCGATAGCGGATCGTTTCAAATCATTAGATAAATTTATTTTATTGATGCCTTCATGAGCACATCGTTTTAGATTTTGATCTCCGGTCCCACTACCACCATGTAAGACCAAGGGAATCGGTATAGCTCTTCGCAATTCATGTAATAAATCAAATTGAATGTGTGGTTCACCTTGATACACGCCATGAGCCGTACCAATCGCAACTGCCAATGCATCAACTTGGGTACGCTCTACAAACTCGATGGCTTCATCCACTCTTGTCAATACAGATTGATCATCCTTTTCTTCTTGACCAAAACCTACATGTCCTAGTTCCGCTTCTACCGTACATCCTTGCGAATGAACAATTTTTACCATTTCTTTGACTTGTTCGATATTTTCATCCAATGGTAAAGTAGATCGATCAATCATGATATTTGTAAAGCCCGCCCGCAATCCTGCAATACAAGCTTCAAAGGTTTTCCCATGATCCAGGTTTAGTGCAATCGAACTTTTAGATTGACGAATCAAATCGGTTGCGATACGACCAAAATACATGATATCTGGGTTAGCTACGGGCGTTACATTTAGTATTAAAGGAGAGTTCGTTTCTTCTGCAGCTTGTATTGCAGCCCTCAAATTATGTTCATTGTCTACGTTACATGCTGGTACGGCATAGTTTTCTTTCATTGCTTTTTCCAGCATGGCTTTCATATTCACTAACATCTATCGCTCCTATCTCATTCAATATCTGATGACGACACGATACATACCAGGTGCTATTGCCTTTTGAAACGCTTCAATTCCTTGATCAAAAGGATAGGATGCATCAATAACTGATTTCATGTCGATCAAGCCATAAGCAATTAATTTCACAGCTTCTTCATTATCCGTCAGTGTTGGATTTAACGTTCCAATGATCTGGATTTCCTTGCTATGGATCATGCCAAAATCGATTCCGATCTTATCTTTTGCATCTTGTGAACTATAGGCGATCAAACGACCATAAGGTGCTAATACATCGATGGCATCTTGCCAGATACCTTGACTAGGAATCGTATTAATGACCACATCCGCGCCAAGCCCATTGGTTATCAATCGTACTTTCTCGATCAAATTTTCTTTCGTAGGATCGATCACCATCCATGCGCCTTGTTCACGTGCTCGTTCTTGTCTTTTTTGATCTGTCTCGGAAACAATGACTCTTGCTCCTCTCATCAAGGCCAATTTCAAATGAAAATAGCCCATGATGCCCAAGCCAATGATCACGACAGTTTCACCAAACTGAATATTGGCCTTTTTGATACTGTGTACAGTACAGGCCAAAGGCTCGGTCAATGCCCCTGCATTGAAATCCAGATCAAAGGGAATCTTGATGATTTGCCAAGCAGGAATGACAATGTATTCACTGAGGCCACCACCCATGATCATTCCCCCCATGTAAATTGGCTCGTTGGGGCATTTTTTGCTTATTTTTGCATTGTGTTCCTTTTCCTTCACGGTCTAACTGACATTGCATACAATAAGCCGAGGTAAAGATGGCATGATCACCTGGTTGGACCTCGACAACGCCACGTCCCACTTTTTCGATGATTCCACTACATTCATGCCCTCCTAGAAAAGGAAATGGATGTTTTCGAGTTCCTAGATATGTTCTTCGATCGACTGTACACAAAGAAACAGCTTGTGTATGAAATAAAACTTCATAATCACCAACTTCAGGTATATCAATGGAGCGATAGCAAAGCTTCTTTTTGTCTTCGATCAATAATGCTTTTGACTTCATTGCCCATCACCTTGCATAACGGAGCAAATAGTACATCCCCATGGAAAGCGAGACGATCGTTGCGCCACAAACTAAGATCATCATTTCGGAAGTGACTTGATGGGTGAGAAGACAATAAATCAATCCCATGCCAATCAACAAATATCCAATAGCCACGATAGGAAATGGTGTTTCTTTTTTGATTGAAACGATTTGTTGTTTTCGCTCTACCTTTTTTGCTTCTTGTAAATTAGGCATGATCTTATAATTAAAATAGAATAAATAAGCAAAGTAGATCACAGCCACAAAGACAATATTCAATATCATCGGAAGATGAAATAGAAGATTAAACAAGAACACAAAGGATATGGAATCCACAATGTTCATGCGTAATAATCGAACTTTGAAATCCAAGCCATCTTGCAATAAGTAATTTTTATTTGTGGATTTAATATGAAATATTTTTCTTGACTTTGTATCCTCAAAAATATCTGTTTGAATGCCAAATACCATAGGATGCCCCTTTCATATTTAAATATCTAAGGATGCACGAAGATCAACGATCGTATCTTTAGATATTGATTTCAAATGTTGTTTCAAGTCACTCATTTTCATGGTCGATGCACTTGATAAGGCTTCCATCACGATAGGCATATTTACCCCTGTAAAGCACTCCAATTGATGGCTTTCTTTTTTTTCATCGATAGCCAAAGCAACCATATTGAATGGTGAACCTGCAAAAATATCGACAAAAATCAAAACTCCATCACCCGTATCCATCGCATCGATCTTTTCAATGATTTCATCTTTTAATTGCTCAGGACTTTCACCTACAGCTAAACCAATTGTTTCCAATGCATCGGCTGCATCGCCAAAAAACATCCGGGAACTTTCTTTAAAAGCCTGCGCTAACGGCCCATGTGTAACGATTAAAATATTTACCATATATTCCTTCCTTATAACGAAATGGGGAAGTGAATGGCTTCCCCGTTTACATGAATTATCCTAAGAATCCAACGGCTCCACCAATGAATCCGATGACAAATAAAACCAATAATACAGTAGTGATGCTCTTACCTTTTACTTGTAATCGATAAGCTAATAAGGTAAACGCTAAAGGTATGATACAAGGGAAGATCTTATTTAAAATATCGCCAATTTGCAATTTACCGGTACTCAACGTTACCGTTAATACAGCACCAATTGTCACGTATTTTACGATCATTGCACCCAAGCAGAACAAACCAACAATACCCAAGAAGGTCGTTACTTTCGCAATGAATCCACCTTCTAAGAACTTATCGATCGAGTTGACACCCAACTTATATCCTTGATTGAACATGGCATATGTAACGGCGAAGTCTAACAATGTTACACCGATACCATATACCCATGCACCCCAAATATATCCTTGTGCAGCCCATGCTAAGACGATACTAAGAATGACTGGTTTGATCAATCCGGCCCAGATCGTATCACCAATACCAGCTAATGGCCCCATCAATGCGGTCTTTAATTCTGTGACCATGGATGCATCCACATCATCTCCAGCCTCATTGGCAATACCTTCTTCCAATGCAACGACCATTCCTGGCAATACAGCTCCCCAACGAGGTTCTGTATTAAAATATTGCATATGACGAACCAAACCTTCAGAAACTTTTTCTTTATTTCCATCATATAATTTATCAAGGATTGGTCCCATCATACCGGCTAGAGATCCAGCTTGTAGACGCTGATAGTTATAGGTCATGTGGGAAGTGACCCACCACCAATGCATTGCACTTTTGACATCTTTTTGTGTTAATTTAGCCATACCTATTCAGCCTCCTTTGTTTCACCAAATCCTAACTTGATCAATAAGACAGCGAAACATACTCCAATGATTGCATACAACAACAAATCAGTCATTTGCGTATATGCAGCAATGGATAAACCTAAAATGAAGAAAATTGCCAATTCTTTTTTCCACATAAACTTCAACAACATGGACATACCTAATGCAGGCAAAATCTTACCAACGGCTGCCAAACCATTCATCGACCATACTGGTAAGCTTGCAATCATCGTTTTAATGAAGTCACTACCAAACCATGCAATCAAGAATACTGGCAATACACGAACCAACAATACGATGCAAGGTCCACCTAATACCTGTAAACGACGAATGCCTTTCCAATCGCCTTTTTCTGCTAATTTGTCCATACGAACTGGCCAAATCGAAGCAAGTGTCATATAAGCAACATGCATGTAGTTACCTAATAATCCAATAGGAACCGCAAACGCTACCGACTGGTTAATATCCATACCACCTTTGATAGCAACGAACGTTCCAAGTAATCCGGCCCAATATAAGTCTGAGGCATTTGCACCACCTGCAGAAATCCAACCTAGATAGGAAATGTTGATTGTTGCACCAATCATTGTTCCTTGTACAGGATCACCATAAATTAATCCTACCCAGAAACCGGCCATTACTGGTTCACGGAAGAAGTACCAAAACGTAGGTCCTTGTGTACCGTTAAGCAATGCCAATAAGGCCATTAATAATGCTTGTACCATTTGTTCTCTCCTCCTTTAATACTGGTAAGCAATTTCGATTCAATTTTTGAATCCTTCCCCAAATTCATAGTTACTGGAATTTTTCAAGAGCTGTTTTAAATGGTACTTTGTTATCTTCCGGAATTGGCTGACAGAAAATATCTACACCATCTTCATACATCGGTTTCAAGGCATCTACATCTTCTTGTGACATCACAATATTTCGGCAAATGTTCACCTTGTTTCCCGCTCCTTCAATTCCACCAACTTGTAATGATGGGTATTTCACACCGGCAGCATAAGCTTTGGCAGCTCCTGCAGGTGTTTTAAACAAAATCAATAAATTATTTGTTGGAAAACTTTCTTCCTTCCAACGTTTTCCTGCATCATCCGCAGTTAAAACTTCAACTTTTACACCATGTGGTGCCGCATTTAATAAAATTTTCTTCATGATCGGGCTTTTTGCCGAACGATCATCGATGACAACAATGGATTCAATATCATATTTCTTGACCCAACGTGTCATTACCTGTCCATGAATTAAACGAAAATCAATTCTAGTTAGTTTTAAATTGTCCATATGTTCTCCTATTAATATTTACTTGCTATTTCTACAAATCTTTGCGCTCTTCTTGTCAATTCAGCATAATTGCCTTCTTCGCGTAATTTTTTGTCGACCAAACGCGAAGAGATACCAGCTCCTGCAAATCCTAAATCCAAATATTGTTTAAATGTTTCTTCTGTAACACTGACTGTTGCAATGTATTTCACATGATGAAGAGGTGCATAAATATCTTTGCAATACTTGATGCCTAATGTTCCTGCTGGAAATAACTTGATAAAGTCGGCTCCTGCTTCATCCGCCGCACAAATTTCCGAAGGCGTCATAGCCCCTGGCATAGATACCAAGCCCACATCCAATGTTTCTTTCACAACAGCTTCATTGAAATTAGGCGAAACAATAAATTCAGCTCCTGCTTCTTTGGCAATGTGTACCTGCTCGGTTGTCAGAACCGTTCCAACACCTAATTTCAAAACATCGCCAAACTGTTCCTTTAACATTTTGATATTACGTGTGATGGTTTCTGCTGTATGAGGATCTGTTTGATCAAATGTGATTTCGAAACAACGAATGCCTCCATCAACCAGTGCTTTTGCTAATTTTCTCAATTCTTCATCATAAATTCCTCGAGTAATCGCAATAATTTTATTTTCTTCAATAGCTTGAATTACTTCATCTCGTATCATTCTTTATCACCTACAATCCATTTACGATCTCGCTCGGACGCTTTCCATTGTGTACATTTAAAATATCTTCATACACTTTTTGATTCATTCCCTTAGTGCACTCTAAGTTATACACACCGACATGCGGAGACAATACCACGCGATCCAATTTCAAGAGAGGATTCGTCGGTTCGATGGGTTCTCGGATGCATGCATCCGCACCATACCCATACAATTCTTTATTTTCGATGGCTTGGGCCACAGCTGCTTCATCCACCAATGCTCCTCGGGCACAATTGAGCAAGATTGCAGATGGTTTCATCCATCCCAATTCTTCTTTGCCAATCAAATGTTCATTTTCATTGGTTAAATTACAATGCAATGAAATGATATCGGCATGTTCTAAAACATACTTTAAATCACATAGAGTCACATTTTTCTCTTGGGCCACTTTTTTTGGCAAGAATGGATCAAAGACAAGAATTTGATTGTTATACCCCTGTTTCATGATGTCCCCCACTCTTTGACCGATGTTGCCATAGCCAATGATTCCTGTGACTTTGTTTCGAAGTTGTACACCCATCAATCGTTCACGATGTACGCCCCACTCCTGTTCATGGACCATGCGATTGGCCACACAGATGTTCCGTGCTACGGCATGCAACAATGCAATCGTAATTTCTGCGACTGCATCCTGCTCAGTGATCTTGGCTTCCTTGGTGACATATACACCATGTTTTCTGGCTGCTTCCAGATCAATATTGTTGTAGCCAAGACCATGTCGGGCCACCAATTTGACATCTGGATCCAAATCAAAAAACTTAGCTTTCAAAGTTGGATGCGTTCCTAATATGATGTATTGATATCCACGTAATTGGTTCGCTAATTCTTTGGAAGATACATCCTGATCAAAACTAAACTTCTGAACAGGACCAATTTCGGATTCCAGATATTGAATATACTCGGGAAAATCTCGACCATAACTGTTCACATTGACGATCGCAATTTTTTCTTTTAGCAAATTATTCACCTCACTTCGTATCGATTTGGGCTCAAGCCATTTGCTTTGCGCAATTTACTTTTAACATGGATATTTTACATGGTCAAATTCATGGATTTTTTAATGTGTAACATTTTATTTCACTTTATATAAAGCATATTTTTTATTTTATACACATTAAATCACAAATATATACACTTTGTGCTACAATGAAGTTACACATTTGATCAAGCTACAAAGAAAGAATTCATAAAAAATCACACGAAAAAATACCGATTTTTTTCAACAAATTGTAAGCGCTTATATCAATAAGGAGGACCTCATGGATAAATCAACTCGCCAAGAACAAATAAAAAAAGTAGTCGAAAAATACACGACTACTCATATTGAAGACAATACATTTACTTTTGATGACTGCAGCGCCTATTCCATTGCACTGGATCTGTCTATTGATCGTTCGAATGTATCAAGAATTTTAAACAAATTATTTACATTAAATCAATTGATCAAGATCGAAGGCAGACCAACTCTTTATATATCCCGAGAAGTTGTCCTAAAATACTATCCATCTATAAAATTACCAAAAATCATCTTAAAAACGGATTCCATCACCAATTACATCCACACTTCCAATGTGGTAAACAGCAATCAATTATCTCAAATCGTAGGCATGGAAAATGATGGTTCGCTCTATTTTGCGATTCAACGTCTGGCTCCTTACTTTTTCCTACCGCCATCAAAAAATGTAACGATTCTTGAAATTGTCGGTGAAAAAGGAACGGGAAAGAAATTTATTGTGCAGTCTTTATTTGCCATTGCCCACCAACAAAATATTTTCAAACAAGCACAATCCATCTATTTTTGTAGTGCTCATTATTTAAAAAACGATAAAAATTCAATCATCAATCAAATGCATGTAGAAGCTTTCCCAATCATTTATATTGATGACATCAACGAAAATACGATTGACTACATCACGACATTTGTCCATGATATATCATTGAAATATAAAAATCATAAATTGAATCAACCATTGGTTTTCTTAGCTGTATACCCAAGTGTGATTCTTAATACCTCTAACTTGATCATACCTACCAAGGTAAAAATTCCCAACTTAAAAGAACGACCAAAAAAAGAAATCTTTTTGCTCTTTCTTTCTTTGATCATTCAATTTGCCAAAGAAACCAATCATGCATTAATCTTACACACGGATCAAGTCGCTAAATTTATCGACTATGATTACAACCTAAATTGTCAGGAGCTCTATCAAGAAACATATAAGTTCTTAGCTAAAAACTTATATTATTCTGAGAATAATGAAGAGACCATCGATTTAAACTCACAACATTTAAGCCATCATTTTCGCCCTATCAATAATTATTCCGAGCCAACCAAACAATTGATGTCCAATTTACCAGAAATAATCGATATTTCTCCGAATACTTCTATTCAATCTTTCCAAGATACATATTTCAGTAAATCAGATCAATTGTATCTCAGTGAATCCATCGATCAAGATTTTGATGTGTTTGAAATGTTCATCAAATGTACATCCTCTTTGAATGATTTCCAATTTGATTCTTTTGACAATATTTTTGAAGAAAAATTAAAAGATAGTCCTTTAGCCAAAGATCCAAATATCCTAAAGCTCACTTGCCAGATCCTTCAGGAATTTGTCGATAATCGGATATCGATCTTAAAGTATAAAGTAAATAATAAGCTGAAGATCTCCCGATCTACTCAAAATATGTCCAATGTCGTGCAATATTACGTGCAGATGAAAAATCACTTTAAGATCATGGAAACTGAAAAATTTTTGATTCAAAGCATCATTGAACAAGCATTGGAAATTGTCAATGATACTAAAGTGCCATCATTGATCATTTGCCACCACAACAACACAAGTGAGAACTATGCCGATAAATTTAATGAATATTCCCATTCTCATCGCTTTTATTCCATTGATTATACGGAACAATGGGAAACACGATCTTTAAAAGATTTCCGAAATCATATCGCTCACCTAATTGAAATGATCAACCGAGGAAAAGGGATGACTTTATTTGTAGATTCCTACCCGCTTACTTTGTTGGACAGTCAGCTTGTATTAAAGTTGAAAATACAATTGTTTTCCTTTTCTGCGGTATCGGCATTTGCCTTATATACGGCTTCGCAAATTACCAACTATGATACATTTTTTAGCAGCAGTGGCTACTTGATGAATCAAAATAAGATCAATTCTTATTTACTCAAAAGCACGTTAAATCAAAAAAAAGATAGAGATACCGATTTGACCTTTTTTAGCAGTTTATTTCCATCTATCGATGTTACGAAAACCAATGAAATTTTCTACAAATGTTTATTATTTATTGCCCAAAATGTTCAATTTGAATTGAATAACCGTATCATCGTGGATTTCCTTTTCCACGCAAACTGTATGATCGATAAAACGATAAATTCCAATCGGCAATACACGAAAGTTGAAACAACCGATGAAGATGTTTCTCACATCATCAAACAATCCTTATCCATACAGCCAAAGCTTTCAGGATTGGAATTTACCGATACTGAAATTAATATATTGTATAACTCTATTTATGAAAATATTCCTAAGAATCAACAATAATCTTCCTATTGAAACGTATATGGAAGACCACTATGAACTAAAAAATGCAGATGAAATGATAGAATCATCTGCATCTTTATCTATTATTGTAGAGAAGAGAAAAAGTTATATAAAATATCGGTTGCCCGATTCACAGTATTGATTTCAGATTCTTGAGATCGAGAACCAATATGCGCCGTTAAATAGAACGAATCCAATGCGAGTAATTCTTGTTGCCAACCTTCCTTTGTAGGTGGTTCATCTTCAAATACATCCGCTGCATAGGCCTTTATTTCCTTATGTTTGAGGGCTTCCAATGCATCCTTATCCTTAACGATTCCGCCACGAGATGCATTGACAAGGATTGCGGTTTCTTTCATTGTTTTCAATTCTTGCATACCTATTAAACCGGTCGTCTCTTTCGTTAAAGGGACATGAATAGTAATAAAATCGGAAGTTTGGAGGAGTTCTGATAATGTACATTGTTTGGCCTTGCATAGTTCCAATGCTTCTGAAGGAATAGGAAATGCATCATACACTTGTACATGCATGCCAATGCCATTTGCCATATTCGCTACCAATTTGCCAATATGACCAAAGCCAATGATTCCAATCATTTTATTAGATAGTTCTACACCTGTCGGTTTTTTCCATTCCCCTTTTTTGACATCCGAAACATTTGTTGAAAGCATTCGGGCACAATTAAACAACATGCCTATGGTATATTCGGCAACCGCATTCGCATTTGTCCCAATACAACGCTCTACCTGAATGCCTTTTTGTTGACAATACGCCACATCAATATTGTCTGTTCCCACACCAAATTTTACGATGATCTTTAAATGGGGACATGCATCAATCAAATCCGCATCAATCTGGTCTACACCAACAATGATCGCGTCGGCCTCTTTTGCTTTTGCTTTGAATACATCCGATGATAGAGGAGATCCCGTATCATTGATATCCAATTCCAAGCCTAACGATTCCAAATGTTTTTGGGCTTTGGCTCCATATCGAGCATAGCCACGAGGCGTAATCAGTACTTTCATGCCTGAACCATCTCGTCTCGTGCTTCATTGACCAAACGAATCAGTGCTTGTGCATTTTCTTTGATCTGGGAAGCTTCACCTTTGGTCAACAAGCCACCAACGCCAAGTACTTCAGCGCCATTTTTGATCCAATCTTTCGCATTCTTCAAATTTACACCACCACTCGCTAATACAGGCAATTGTGGACAAGGTACTTTAAATGCCTTCGCTAGGTTCGGCCCATAATAATTAGAAATTGGGAAAGCTTTGATAAAGGCAGCACCAGCCTTTAACGCATTCAAGCTTTCTGAATATGTGGTACAACCCGGCCCATAGGGAACCTGATATAAATTCGCAATTTCCATGACTTCTGGTTCATAATTGGGTGCCACCATAAATTCGGCTCCATTCATAATGGCCAAACGAGCGGTTGTTGCATCTAAGACCGTTCCTGCCCCCACACAAACGCGACTACCATATTTGGCTTTGATACTTTGGATCACATCCCCTGCATTGGCATTGGTGTAGCTAATTTCCATTACGTCTACTCCACCATCAATGCATCCTTGGGCAATTTCGAGTCCTCTCTCTACGGTATTGACTCGAACTACAGCCATTACGCCTGTTTTTGCCATTCGCAATGTTGTTTCTGCTTTTTTCATATTCATATCTCCTTTGAAGTAATAAAAATTTCTTGATCCAATCCACATGCTTGGAAACTTTCCGGAATATGTCGTCCACCGGTATAATCATCAATCAAACGATGACCAATCAATACAGGATGGACATACACTTCCGCTGCATTGGATTCCAACAATATGGATTCCTTATTCTTTAAATTTTTGGTATATGTGGCCACACTACTCGAATAATCAGGATGTTTAATTTGTAGATCCCCAAATTTCTGAAGCCATCGATGTCCATAATGATCACGAAAAGCGGATCCATTAAAATAGCTATTCCCAATAAAACGCATCGATTGAAATTGATACTTTTTTAATAAAGGTAATAACGCTTCTAACACGGACATATCATAAAAGGCACAATGATGGGAATCGATATTCATAGAAGTAAATCCCGACGCCAAATACTTTTGGATCTGTGCTTCCAATTCTTCCTGAATGATATCGACTTCACGTGCAAAATATTTACGCGTAAAATCAGGCCGATAATCAAACATATCATAACGAGCATAGTGTTTTAAGGAACGAATTCGCTTACTTAGAGGCGTTCCCTCAAACAGATTGATATGCAAACCAACTTTGTCCATAAAATCATATTTTTGCGCTAGATCAATAGCTTCATCCAAATAATTGGAATTGATCATGACCGATGTTTGTGAACAAAATCCATTTTGCATCGCATAGACCACACCCAAATTGGATTCATGCGTTTTCCCAAAATCATCGGCATTCAAAATAATTCGCATACGACTTAGAAGAATCCAATTAATGTGCCTACAACACCAATACAAATCAAGATGACCAAGATCCAATTGACATTGATCTTTTTACGCAACATCCAAACAGTCAATAATGTGACACAAAGTGGTAATAGATTTAAGAAGATGGTATCAAATACATCCGTTTGTAGATTGAATGTTCCACTGCTCAATTTCAAGACCAAGCCAGATTTAACTGTTACATACGAAGCGGCCAAACCACCCAATACCGTTGAACCAACAATGGTTGCTTTTTCGGTGACCGTTTTGATCAAACCACTACTAATGATCTTGGTGATTCCTTCACGACCACTGTAGTAGCCCTTCATGTATGACCAATATCCTTCACCAAATAAGACAACAGCAATGATGACCACATAAAGAATAGGAGCCACGAAATTTCCGGTTTGGGCCATGCCTAATAAAATACCCAGCGCAATTGGTGATAATGTACCTTGCCAAATCGTATCACCAACACCCGCTAATGGACCCATCAAACCAGTTTTTACACTAGAGATCATTTCTGGATCAATATCTTGTCCATTGGCTTTTTGTTCTTCCATAGCCAAGGTCATACCCAAAATACAACCGCCTAGGTTTGGCTCGGTATTGAAGAATTCCATATGACGTTTGCAAGCCTCTTTCATTTCTGGCGTATCTTTGCCATATAGCTTTTCCAAACAAGGAGCGAGAGCATGTAATACACCTGTTGCTTGCATACGTTCATAGTTATAGGTACTATGACTGAAGAATGTCCAAATCAGATAGGATTTAAAAATATCTTTTTTTGTTAATTTCTTTTCATTTTTCACTACATTATTTTCACTCATATTCGGATCTCCTTATTCTGCTTGTTCCGAAGCGGTTTTGGTCAACATCGCTAAAATCACAGCCAACATACCAATGACCAACAATGGCAATTTGAAGTAAGACAACATGAGGAATCCCAATAAGAAATACAAATACGCTTTATTTCCCATCGTTGAAATGATGGCCTTAAAGTTCATCGCAATACCTAATGCCGGCAAAATCGTACCCACTGTGGTCAAACAATCGATCACCGGTGTTCCTTGTAAACTATTCAAAATACTCGTGATCGCACCCGTACCACTATAAACGGCAACCGCAACGGGTACCGTATATAAGATCACCTTAAAAATCTGACTTGGCACAATATTCCAGAAAATAATTTTTTTGACATCGCCAGTTTCGGCAATCTTATCCACACGATGGACAATAAAAATATCGCCAGTCATATAGATCATCCAGATCAAGTTGCCTAATAGTGAAATAGGAACAGCCAAACTAACGGCCACCGCTGCCGATGTATTCGATAAGATCGCAATGGCTGTACCTACAGTACCAGCCAAACCTTCATCCATCGTTTGTGCACCACCTGCAGTAATTTGAGCCAAATACGTGACGTTAATAGCCGCACCAACAATCAATCCTTTCACAGGATCACCAAGAACCAAACCAACTGCTAGACCTTGCATCATAGGTCGACGGAAAGCCCAACCTAAGTTTACGGTAAACCAAGGCGTACCATTCGCACCTAAGTAGTAAATCAAACCAATCAAAATAGCTTGAACAATAGTAATATTCATCTCTCTTTCCTCCTAATTTAAATAAGTTTTTTTAATTCTACAGATTCCATATTTGGAACCACCTGGATATAAACATGAACTCCTTTTACTAATAATTCCTTGAATGTATCGCGCTCCGAATCACTCACGGCAATATTTTTATATAATTTTTTTCGTTCTTGTTTGGAACCCATGCCACCCAGATTGATTTCAGAAATATCGACGCCTTTATTGATCAGATCCAAATACGTTTCTGGACTTTTCGCTAGTAAGATCACATTTTCTGCACTTCGATTTTTCAATAAATATTCCGCTGCTTGATCCACAGTCAATGTCTGTACCGTTAAATTTTTTGGGGCTGCACCCGCAATGACCGTACTTAAGAAAGGATCCTTAGCCACTTTATCATCTACGATTACTATTTCTTTACCACCAACATACGACACCCATGCCGTCATGACTTGGCCATGGATTAATCGATCATCAATTCTTGCTAAAACAATATTACTCATGATTCACCTCATTCACTTTTTTGTAAGAAAGATCCGTAATGCCATCTTTCCCTAACGTAAGCAAATATTCGCTCAATGGATACGCATCCCATTCGTCTCTTTTCATCACACATTCCAATACCATGGGCAAATTGACACCTGTGATACAAACGATATTTTTATTTGAGAATTCACTGATTCCTCGGGCTGTTGCATTAAAAGGACTCGCGCCCAATAAATCCGTAAATACGATGACATTTTCTTCCGACTTATCGAGGGCCTGCAGGATCTCTTCAGTAAATGCATCGATGCTCTTATCCATGGTTAAATGAAAGCAAGCCATATGATCAATTGGACCCATGATGGTTTCAGCTGCTTCTTTTAATCCATTGGCCAATGAGCCATGTGTAGCTAATATAATATCTGTCACGTTCAAATCATCCTTCCGCTTTTATTCTGTGGTCGGTGTACACTTTAACCACGTTCACTATAACAAAAAAAGCGAAGAAAGAAAAAAACACTTCATTTTTGTGTATTTTTAGTGTGATACACTATTTATAGTCTTATTAAACGCTTTATTTTCACCATTTATTTATTTTCGTGTATAATAAAATCAAAAGAGTGTGATTCTAAATTTTATAAATAATTGATTATGTGTAACATATTTTCAAAAAATATCACGCGAAAAGGAAAAAAATATGACCAACAAAGATACCATTTTTCAATTGATCCACGAAGAAACCGAAAAAAATATTGCTGAAAATCGCTATGATTTTGAACGCTGCACTGCTGTCATTCTATCCAAGTCCTTGTTCCAAGATCGTACCAATGTATCCCGAATCCTCAATGAATTATTTCGTGAAGGCAAGCTTATCAAACTCAGTGGACGTCCTGTTAAATTTATTTCCAAAGATTCGATCCAAACGCATTTTCCGTTTTCTAACATTCCAACTACCATTGAAAAAGATAAGACCCTGGCGGACTATTTACGATTTCAAAACCAATCCACCAATGAAAGCTTTGCGAAATCCTTTCATATGGTTGGTGCCAATAAAAATGGCTCCTTATACGAAAACATCAATCGCATCATGAGTATTTTTTATCTTCCCGGCGACATCCTAAAAATCATCATTCTTCAAGGCAATCCTGGAACAGGAAAAAAATATTTTTTAGAAGAAGTCCATCAGCGATACGCCAAACTTTCCATGATCCCTCATCCAAAAGACATTCACTATTTTGATATTGCTGATTTCTATCTGCATATGGATGCCTATATTCACGAATTTAAAACCAATCAAGAAACTACATTTGCGATCGTATCCAGCGATAAAGAACTCACTGAATTGGTCTTAAAGAAAACCATTCAACGCTTTGAAATTGAATATATTCATGCCCAACAAAAACCCATCCTCGCTTTTTTATGCACCAACGATATGGAAACCATCCCCTTCCTTCGCTATACGCCGTTTTATTTAAAGTTCTCTTCGATCAAAGATCGTCCTGTCATTGAATTTCTCGATTTGGTCACCCTCTTTATTCAAAACGAGGCCCAGCGTATATCACGAACTATCCAAATGACAAAGCCTTTTTTAGAAGTTCTTTATGAAAACATCATGGACATTGGTCAATTAAAAACAACCATCATTCAATTGGTTTCCTATGCTCTTCTGCAAGCCAATAAAAATGCCAATTCGAATAATATTCTTTTAGACGCCCAAATTTTGAATGATTTTTTCCAATATACAACTCGTTCCCACATATTGGATACCCTTTCCTTACCGGATATGTTTGTGATCACACCCAATGTACCCTATGACCAAATCCAACTGTCATCCACGCCTTCCATTGATATCCAATCGGATCGGTGGAAACCAACCATTGTCCAAAAGTATTACTATGATTTTATGACCTATCAAGGAGCGATCGAATACAACGATGTGAAGTACAATTCGGCTTTGTATGCCGTACGCAAAATTTTAAGTAAACATCTACTGGCAAAACAAATCCCATTGATGAACTATACAGCTTATCAGATCATCGAAATTTTACGTACCAAAGAAAAAGAGCCAACACCAATAAAAATGGATTATAAAAAAAGCCTATTCACGCGTATTTCCAATGCCTTAAAAAATCAGGGATTTTCATTATCGGACAAACAATCCACTCGCTTGTTATCCATTTTGCAATGTGCCGATCAATTATCCACCAATGTAAACTTGCCCATCATCTTCATTTCAAGATATGGCTATTTGATCCAACAATACAAAAATATTTTAAATTTGTATTTTCAAAAAAATATCATCCAGGCCTTTACGCTATTTCCTGACCATTCGCAAATCAGTATCGATGATCAGATTGAAACCATCTTTGATCAAGTGATCGAATACGATAAAGGCGAAGGTATTATTTTATTCACAGATAAAGACTATCGCTCCAAAATCGGGAATCGCTTCTTTATCTATTCCAATACGTTGACCCATTGCACCGAAATCGATAGTTTTTTCATGTTGTTTAAGACCGTTGATCAAGTACTGAAAAACAACACCAATGTGCTCAACATCACTCCCAATTTATTGATGGAACAAAATGACGCCAAAAAATATTTATCTCAATGTGATCTCAATCAATATGCCGAAAGAACCGACAATCCTGGTTTGTTGATTCAAAACAAAGTTATTCCGGGCATCAACATCTTTGAAACTAACGAAATTTTTTATAAGTTATGTAAAAAAGTAGCCAAAAAACAAGCAATCCCATTGAGCAATCGCTTTGTCTTGGATTTTATTTTTCATTGTAACTGTATTTTGTTTGAAACCAAAAACAACATATTGCTTCGAGAAAACCAAGACATCTCAATGGATAAAAAAATGGTTGAAACCATCAAGCATCTCTTTCTTGAATCCGAATATCTACAAGCCTATCCGTTTTCAGAATTGGATTATCAAACCATTGCACAAGTGGTACAAAGCCATCAAAAAAGCCCCCATGTATCGTGATGGGGGCATATTTACGATTTTACTTGAACGCTTTCAATTATGTACATTTCATTCGATGGGTTCACGAATACATGCATCCACTCCACAGCCAAACAACTTATTGTTTTCGATGGCTACTTCTTCCATCCCAATTCTTCTTGACCAATCAAATGTGCATTTTCATTGGTCAAATCACAATGAAATGATATCGGTATGTTCTAAAACATACTTTACATGCACACGCATCAAAAAATCCTTAGCTATACTGAGTTCATATCGTTTAATGAATTTTCATTTATTCCTCAAGTGCTTTCTTCAGATCATCCATGTTTGTATAGCCTGGAACATTTGGATCACGAGAAATTTGTTTGGCTTCCTTCGCTGCCTCAAGAAGCTTATCTGTTTGTTTTTTGGTATTTTTTGCCATATGCTGATCTCCCTTTTATTTATTGTAAACCAAAATGATGATTAACTTGTAAAAAAGCCCTCATTTATGATTCATGAGGGCTCTACGCTTTTAGAAGGAGGGAATGTAGAAAAGCGTAAGATATATTTATGTCTGATCAGCTTTTAATACAGCATGCAACATGACAGAAGCACCTTGGGTACATTGTTCTGGAGAAGAATATTCTTGTTCACAATGGGATAAGCCATCTTTGGATTGTACAAATATCATTGTGGTGGGAAGCATATATGCGGCAAACTGGGCATCATGTCCCGCACCCGAATGGATTCTTTGATAGTTTGTATGCAATTCTTTTGCGGATTCTTCCACATAATCAATCAATTGCTTATCAAAATATACCGTTTCTCGTTCCCATGCTTTTTCAACCTTGCAGATACAACCATCCCACATCTCATCTTCAAAACGTTTGACGATCTTCAATACAGCATCTCGGACTTCTTTCTTTTCATGACGGACATCGATACAGAAATCAAAATAATCCGGTACGCATGTATGTAAATTGGGATGACAAGATACTTCACCCGTGGTATAGACAAGATCTTTATAACCTAATGAATCAATGCGTTTATGTAATTCAATCAGTGCATGACTTGCTGCTAAAAACGAATCTTTACGCTTAGGCATGGGAAAGGTTCCTGCATGGGTCGTTTGACCATAAAACTTCAAACGATAGTTGAACATGCCCAATACACAATCCACGACTCCAATATCTTTATGATGGTCTTCTAAGATGGGGCCCTGCTCAATATGTGTTTCAAACATATATTGGTATGTATTTGGAGTGATTCGATTTTTCTTATCCCCTTTATAACCCGACTGTTCAATGGCTTGTTGGAAGGTCATCGTATCGCCTTTGGAAGCCATCATATTTTCTTCTTTATATTTGGAACGCACATTCTCGGGTAAATAATCATAACAGACAATGCCACTCGACATCATACAAGGCGGATAGAGAGAACCTTCTTCATTGGTCCAGATCATCGCTGTGATCGGATGGATATGCGGAATCTGCTCTTTCTGGATGGTTGTCAACACTTCCATCGCACTCATGACACCTAAAATTCCATCGTAATTGCCTCCGTTCATGACCGAATCCACATGCGATCCCATCACGATCCGTTTAGCATTGGGATCACTACCTGGTAAGGTTGCATAGACATTGGCAATATCATCCGTTTCGATTTGCGCGCCAATCGCTTTCATTCGTTTGACAAATTCATCTCTGGCTTGGATAGCTTCTTTGGACAAGGAGAATCGCGTAATGCCTCCATGTCCGGTAGCCCCAAACTTTGAAAATGTATCGATCAAATTTGTCATTCGTTCTAAACTACACGTGATCATGATCAATCCTCCAGTAACCAGTTCTGGAATTTTTCATTGGCTTTATCATAGTTTTTGGCCCACCATTCAGGATTAAACCATACCACTTGATCTTTGTAGTAATCACTCGAAGGAATCTTACGAATGGTTGCATCATCCAAATATTGATAAGCCCCTTGATTGACAGGACCATACGATACGGTCTTCGCAAAACGAGCCTGTGCTTTTGGACGCGTAACATAGTTGATAAATTCATTCGCTAATTTTTTATGTTTCGTACCTTTGATAATGCCCCAGTTATCCGTAATACATAAGGCTTGATTGTAGTTGTAGTCAACTGCTTCCCCTTCATCTTTTGCATCTTGAATACGACCGGACCATGCTGAAGCGAGATCTACTTCATTGGACGATAACAATTGGGCGGGTTCAGAACCCGATTCCCACCATACACTGACACTATCTTTGACTGTATCTAGTTTATTCAAAGCACGATCAATATCAATTGGATACAGATCTTCTGGAGCTACCCCATCAGCCAACAATGCTTCTTCAAATAAATGGATGGGATTCTTATAGAAGGTTCGCTTACCTGGATATTTATCCGTATTGAAGAAATCTGCCCAAGTTTGCGGACTTGTTTGACTATTGTATTTTGATGTATTATACGCAATGACTGTCGCAAACGTATATGCCCCTACCCCTTTCTTCGAAGTGTAATCTTCAATGCCTGTTTTATCGACAATATCATAATCAATATCCTCTAAATATTTAGCCCCTGCATAGGTCCAATAGGAATCTAAAGTTGCTACATCCCATGTGACATTGTCGTTATTGACCATGGTTTGGATCTTAGAATAATCGGTATAACTATCCCACGTGATCTTGCAGTTATATTTCTTTTCAAACCCTTTGGCAGCGGCTTTAATTCCATCTTCCAAAGCACCACCCCACGTACAGATCACTAAGTTTTCTTTTCCCGAATTTGCTGAAGTATTGCCACAAGCTGCTACCGAAACACTCATAGCACCAGCTGCTAAAACAGTCAATCCTCTTTTCCATAATTTATTCATCTCACATCTCTCCTATTCTGCTTCACGAATCAAGGGGAAAGTCATGCAGTGAATGCCCCCACCACCTTTTACGATCTCACTGATATCCACTTCAATGACTTCCAAACCGAATTCACGCATCCGCTGATTGGTCTTGGTATTGGTATTGGCGGAAATGACTTTGCCATCCCCCAATCCTTGAATATTGGCCGCATAAGCCAGTACTTCTTCTTTCGTAATTTCAATCATCTTGAAATTCCGTCGTTTAAATCGTTGAACAATACCATCGGGCAACAAATCAGGACAAATAATAACTGTATCTTTCGCAATGATATTGATGATGATATCAATATGAAGATATTTACGATCCACATAGATAGGTGTCATTTCATAGCCTAAATCGGATAATTGGGCTTTGACACTATCAAAGCCAGCCGGATCGGTACGATCGATTACCCCCATTAATAAGGTATTTTCATCTAAGAAACAAAAGTCGCCCCCTTCAAAACAACCTGCAGTACAACGGGCAATACAAGGAACACCCAGTTCTTTTAATTTCTTTTCATAGAGAGCTGTTTCCGGTTGTCGTACCGGTTCTTTAAAATGACCTAATACATAGCCTTCTTTTAAACAAATGCCAAAGTCACGGGCAAAGATTTGATAGGTCAATCCTTCTTTCGGATCGATCAATTCAACTTCTACGCCATTGTCTTCATACGATTGAATCAATGCTTTATGTTGTTTTTTACACAATTCATAATCCATTTCATAGCCTTGTTCCATCCATTTTCTTGAAATCCCATTAATAGGTTCAATACGATAATAATCAGCTGGACAAAGCAACACCTTCTTTAATTTTCCATATGCATTGTTTACAAAAGTCGCCATAATTAGATCCTCCTCTCCGACTTTTTATCTATATACAATTGAATACATCCATATAGGATGAATCCAAGTGCAACCACAACGATGATCAAAGCCGATAATGCCGCTAGTGTCGGCTTGATCTGTTGGTTGATGCCATTGTACATTTTCATTGGAATGGTCATGACCGATGGATCAACCACAAATAGAGTGATCGCTATCTCATCAAACGAGGTCATAAACGCAAAGAGCGCAGCCGAACCAATCGATGGCATCAACATTGGTAAAACAATATCTTTAAAAGCTTGTAGTCGTCCTGCCCCTAAATTACGGGCTGCCATTTCATATTGATCACCAATCTTTGATAGTCCGGCCATTAAAGCACTAACGACAAATGGAATAGCTACCATCGTATGACAAATGATCAATCCCAAGTACGTACCATTCAAATGCAGGCGAGATAATAGAGCGTACATGGAAATCGCTGTAACAATAATGGGTACCGATTGCGGTAAACGAAAACATTCATAAAAGATCGTTTGGATCTTGTTAGATAATTCACGCAATCCTAGTGAAATCATGATACCGAAAAGCAAAGAAAGAATGGTCGTACAAATGGCAATAATGATAGAATTTTGAAAGGCAAATGCCCATTCCGGATCGGAAAACAAATCCTGATACCATTGGGAAGAAAATTGGGTAATGGGAAATGTGATATAGGTAGAAGCCGATAAAGATACCGGAATAACCAATAAAATTGACAACAAGATCACAACCAAAGTGATGGTCGTCAATACATTGGAAATGCTGAATTTTCGCTTTCTCATTTGGATTCTCCTTTCACTCTACCCAACCTTTGAGTGATGAGCATGATAAGGATGGTCACGATGATCAATACCACCGAAATGGCAGCTGCAAAGTTCCAATTCAATTCCACATTGATGGCTTGCTGGATCAATTGCGACATCATCGTATTGGATTGACCACCTAGTAAAGCGGGTACGATATAGTAGCCCAAAGCATTCAAGAATACGATGGAAAAACCACTTACGATGCCAGGTACACTCAATGGCAAGAAAATCTTACGAAAAGTATAAAATCGACTAGCACCTAGATTTTCGGAGGCCGTCAACAAATTGGTATCGATTTGTTGCATGATGGGAGTTAGTGAAAAAATCATGTAAGGAAGAAAAATATAGGTCATCCCACAAACGACACCAAAATAGGTATGTAACAATTGAATAGGTTGATCAATCAGACCAAGCCCCATAAGAATGGTATTGATAACACCATGTTGTTGAAGCATGATGATCCAAATATAGGTCTTCACTAAAAGACTGGTCCAATATAAGATCTGCACGACCGTATTGATCACGATCTTCCCTTTTCGAGAAGCCTTCGTGATGGAATAGGCAATGGGATAGCCCAATACCAAACTAAGAACGGATACGATCAAGCTTAAGGTGAAGGTATTTTTTAATACATTCATATATAAAGAAGTGGCAAAAAAGCGTTGGAAATAAGCAAGGGTAAAACCACTCTCATCAAATACTGACCGAATCAATACCTCCATCAAGGGAATGACCATAAAAAACAGAATGAATACGAATGGTGGAATCAGAAATAAACGCATAGGATTTTCTTTGATTGTTTTCATGATCACCACCACCTACTCTGCAACCGGAATCAGATCTTTTGGATAGAATCCCACCTTGATGGGAGCTCCACGTCGCAAATCATATTTACCCCGTGCATACGTTTGTACCCGTAACATCAAGCCTTCTTCTGATTCAATTTCCAAATAGTAGGCATCTCCTACATAGGTCGATTGGTTGATGAAACCTGGTAGAACAATACCTTTAAAATCCGCTTGTACCATACGGAATCGCTCTGGACGTAAAACCAAATACATGTCCTGTCCTTCATGGAACCAAGAAGTACGCTCACCCAATTGAACCGGTACGATCTTGCCATCGTTTAATTTCACCCGTGCCTGGTCATCATCGATGGAAAGAATATGTCCATCCAAAATGGTTGATTCACCGATAAAATTCGCAATAAAGCGACTATTCGGATATTCATACAAATCTTCTGGTGTCGATATCTGACAGATCTGACCATCACGCATGACACAGATCTTATTGGCCATGGTCAAGGCTTCTTCTTGATCGTGGGTAACCGAAATCGTTGTCAAACCCAAGTCTTGATGGATCTTACGAATTTCCCGTTGCATTTGTTTTCGCAATTGTTTATCCAGAGCAGCCATTGGCTCATCCAACAACAACACCAAAGGATTGAACACGATTGTTCGAGCCATGGCTACTCGTTGTTGCTGACCTCCTGAAAGTTCTTTTGGATATCGCTTGTTGTAACCTTTCAAATTAACAACTTCCAAGATGTTTTCCACCATTTCTTTTCGTTGATTGGCTTCGATCTTGCGAATCTTTAATGGATAGGCAATATTTTCTTCCACCGTCATATGTGGGAACAATGCATAATTTTGAAACAACATGCCAAAATTCCGTTGGTTGGCTTCTCGATCAACTATATCTTTTCCATCCACTAAGATCTGGCCTTCACTGATATCTTCAAAACCAGAAATCATTTTTAAGACCGTACTCTTACCTGCTCCAGAAGGACCAAGAATCGTCACAAAATCGCCCTTCTCTATCGTTAGATTTACATCTTTGACTACTTCGTTTTTACCATATCGTTTAGTGACATGTTTTAATTCCATCCGTTTTCCAAGACCACCCGTCATCGCTAACATACAATCCCTCCAAACAAAAAACGGAACTAACTCGTTCGGTTAGCTCCGTTGCTATGTCTAGATATTAGTATGTTCCTCACCATCTCTCAATGTTTACATGCATAACTGTTTTTATGCACCATGCACAATCAAGATTTTATCGCTGTTAAAAAATGTTTGATTTCAAAAGCCGTATTCAATAGAAATAAAGTATGTATATCATTCAAAGAAATATCTAAGATTTCTTCAATTTTATTCAGTCGATAGCGCATCGTATTTCGATGAATATACAGTCGTTTACTGGCATCCAACGCATTACAGTTACAATCCATATATACTTTCAATGTTTCACACAAATTGCCATGGGAAACTGAATCCGACACCTCCAGTTTCCCTAGGATTTCTTGATAAAAGGCGTACAGCGGTTCCGTTTGGGAAATACACCCTAGCACTTTATAGATACCAAGATTGCGATACCATTGTACATATTGATGTTGATCATCCGCAAATTTCACCGCTAAAAGGGCTTCATTGCGTGCTTCTTTGTATTGCAAGATTCCATTCTTTCGTAAACTGATTCCTACTTGGATACGAACCTTTTCTTTGTTCCAATATGACATTCCAATCGAAACAAAAATGGATTGAATTTGTTTTTGATCGAGTGTATCCGAAGGAAATAAGACCAATAATCCATCGGGTTCTGGTAAGACAATGACATAACGAATGCCTTGATTATCAAACGCATTCCGAATCAAATTCTTGATATATTCCTCATTTTCGCGATCCCGAATTTCGATCCGTGCCAATACACATTCTCGACCAAAATCAAAATGATAAATCAAACCCATCTTGATCACATCTTCTTCACTGGAATAGTTGCCATATAAAATACTGGACAGAAGAGATTCCAATGACGTATAAATATTTTTTTCATTGACGATTCGCGTACTGATAATTTGTGACAAATCAATCAAACGAATGGTCCATGGCAATTCAAACAACGGAATGTTTTTTTCATTGGCTAGATTCATCAAAAAAGGCGTTGTTTTATCTTTTTGAATAATGATGCCCGATGCACACTTTTCCTCTGAATTGTAGACCAACTTACTCACAAATTCATCGTTCTGAATGATATCTTCATTCGTGATGACCATCAACTCACCACCTTGGATCCAATGGCTATATTTTTCCGGATCTTCATAAAAGGTATCATTGACCACACGCATGGAATCCGCAAAATATAACCATCGCACATGCCGATATAACCCCTTTTGGCCAGCTACCAATTCGAGTTCTTTGAGATCTTCTATTTCTAAAATATCACCACAAATCATACAATCACCTTCTATTCATGGACGTACTATAGCACATTTTGTATTTCATGCACAAAAGATATTGTTCTCGCTACTAATGTATTTCAAAAACTATCGCCCTATGATAAAGCTATCAAGGAGGTACGATATGAAAGAATTTGTATGTAACGGCACGGATCCACTCAAACGAGTGCTATTGTGTCCACCAACGTATCATGAATTTGAACCCATTAATGTGATCACAGAAAAATGGCTCGATGAAAAAGAAACGGTCAATAAAGAAAAATGTATGGCCGAACACCAATTGTTGATAGATGCCTATGAAAAAAACGGTGTGAAAGTCGAATTGATGGATCCTAAACCCGGTCTTCATTATGAAGTCTTTGCCCGTGATTTTGGCGGTTGTGTCAAAGAAGGCTATATCATGGGATCGTTTCGCGAACCTTGTCGACAAGCAGAAACAGCCGAATATGAAAAGAAAATGAAAGAATTAGGCATTCCGGTTATTGCACGTTGTACAAGTGGTGCTTTTGAAGGTGGTGATTTCTGGATGTTGGATGACTATACCATTGCCCATGGCATCATTGCCCGAACCGATCGAGATGGCTTTGAAAATGTGAAACGACAAGTCGAAGAGCTTGGTTATACCATGGTCGGCGTTCCTTGTGCGCGTCGCAATCTGCATCTGGATATGTGCTTTAATATTGTTGCCGAAAAAGTAGCTGTGGTCTGTGAAGAAGCACTCCCTGAATTTTTCATCAACATGTTAAAAAAACGCAACTTTACCCTGATACCCATTCCGCAAGAAGGTGTATTTAAACACTTTGGTAACCTACAAGCCTTAGGCAATGGCAAAGTATTGACGTTGAAACAAAATGTGGAAGTCAACCAAAAAATGTGCGCCCTTGGTTTAGAAACCATTGAATTGGATATTACTGAAATCTTAAAAGGTGGCGGTGGCCTTCATTGTATGACCTTTCCCTTGGAACGACATGCCTGAACTATGTGTCTACATAGTTCTTTTTTTATAGCTTGAGAATGTTTATACTTATAAAGAGAGAATACCTATGTCTACGATCTTAGTTTTTGAACAAATGATGGTCATCTTGCTTCTAATGTTGGTGGGTGCCATTACCCAAAAGATCAAACAGATCGATCAACCCCAACAACAGTTGCTATCGTGGCTTGTCGTCAATGTCTTTAATCCCGCCTTGAGCATTTCCAGTGTCTTATCCAGTGATGCATCCGGAAATCTGACCTATATTGCCTATACCTTTGGGATTGCGATCCTGATGTATGGCAGTTTTATTCTGCTCGGAAAACTCTTTACATGTAGGATCAAAGATTCCCATGAAAGCGTCATCTGGCAATTCATGATCGACTTTCCCAATGTCGGTTTTATTGGCATTCCTGTTGTACGCGGCCTTCTAGGCCCCGAATACGTGATTTACGTTGCCTGCTTTGGCTTGGTTTTCAATGTGTTGTTTTATACCTATGGCTTATCCTTGATCAAAGACAGTTCCCATTCCTACAAACAAATCTTTAATATTGGCACGCTTTCTTCCATTTGTGCCTTGGTCCTTTTTCTAGGCAACATTCGTCTACCTTACGTATGTGCACAAACCCTCAATTATTTAGGGGAAGTCTCCATTGCCTTGCCTTTAATGATCACAGGCATGACTCTGGCTCAAGAAAAGGATCTCAAAAAAATGTTTTTGGATGGAAAAATGTATGGCTTTACCTTTGTCAAGATGGTCATTCTTCCGCTCATCGCCGGTATATTCATGATGATGGCCCATGTTCCGCAAGATCTTCAAGTTGTATCCTTATTGATGTTTGGTATGCCCATAGCCAATCTTCCCCTCATCGTATTGGCTGAAAAAGGATGGCCCACCCAACTTTGTTCCGAAGGCATTATCCTCACAACGATCCTATCTGTAGTCACCATTCCTCTGGTATTTATGATCTATGATTGGGTCTTATTATGAATCTGCATTAAATAGATCATTGAAAGCATGCCATTGACCAACATGCCAAAGATACCAATGACCAATAAAATGATCATGTGATTCATCTTGGCTTGTTTCAGATCCATGATGCTTAATAAATTCAACATGGTTGGATGAAGCAATACCTGATGAACTTGATTCAAGGTTGGCCAAGCTAATATGGATGCAACAAAACAAATCCATGTGAAAAGAATCGGTATCCATTCCTTGATTGGCTTTTTATGATTGAAAACCAAATGAATGATCCAAAAAATGGATAGAACCAAAAGACAGAGGATATTGCCTTTGACCAGCCACAAATAATTGGATACCGTGCCCATGGCACTCACGGTTGGTGCGGCACTTAATGTTGATAAGAAATAGACCCCGACAAAACAAGTCACAAGACCGAGTAAACCACTCACGACGCAAGCAATCAAACTGTTGCGATAAGTCAATATCTTTTTCATTGTTTCACCCGCTTTTTCAATTCGTAGACATCTTCTCTTCGAGCCGTCATCAAAGGCAATTGTCGACGAATATTTTCTACTTCACGCAAATCGATATCAATCACTTTGGCACATACTTTCTCATCCATTTCACTGACGATGCTTCCCCAAGGCGATACGACCATCGAATGGCCCCAAGATACATAGCTTGCCTTTTCATCTCTGGCATCGGATGTAGCCACCACAAAACATTGATTGTCCATGCCACGAGAACGCAGCATCAATTCCCAATGAGCTGGGCCAGTACTCATATTAAAGGCAGCTGGAACCAAAATGACTTTGGCTCCTTCCAAAGCCATGAGTCGCACAAATTCTGGAAAGCGACAATCAAAACAAATACAAAGACCCATCTTGCCAAATTCGGTATCAAAGGTCGTACATTCATTCCCGGCTGTCAAGGTGTCGGATTCATGAAAGTGTTGACCCCCATCGATATCCACATCGAAAAAGTGGACCTTTCGATGTTTCGCAATTTGTCGCCCCTGTCGATCAAATACATAGGCCGTATTGTATATATGTCCCTTATCATCTTTTTCCGGAACCGAACCTGCTGATAAATACACGCCAAACTTGGCGGCAATCGAAGACAATCGCGACCATGTCGCCTCTTGCTCTGTTTCAGCATAGAGAGGAAAACGATCTGTTTGATACGGACAATCAAACATTTCCCCAATCGTTACCAAATCCATCTTCTGATCCTTATATTCATTGATTTTTGCTTCCAATGCATCCAAATTTTTTTCTTTTTCTTTATATACATGTGCTTGAATTTGTAGAATTCGCATTTTTATCATTCCTCACTGTAAAAAAAGCCACTATTTAGTGGCAGACTTCATTTTGTTTGTCTTGTTGGGCAGCCAGTTTAATTTCTGGCTTTAACTGCTTGTACATGACACTTCCCTTTTTCATGCCAAAGGTCTGTACCAATTCATTGTGGATATCCAATAACTCCTCATGATTCCGGGCTAAAATGTCCCGGACAATTTTGGCATCTTGATCATCCATGGACGTAAGCGAAGTTTGTGTCTTCTTTTTGGTTTCCGCTTTCTTTTGTTGCTCAAAAGAAACGGCATCCAATCGCTGAACACTATAGCCTTTTTCGCTCCAAAAAGAAACCAAGGCATCATATCCCGTATCTTTAGAAAAAATACAATATTGCGTTTTCGGTGCACTCTTGACCAAGAAACCCAAATACGAAGCCAATTGAAAATCTAAAGCATTCTTACCCGTACAACAAGGAATCGCTTCAAACGCATTCGGATACTTTACGATTTCCAACATATCCGCATAAGAAATATGTGGAGAATTCTCCGTATAAAATAAATAAATCTTATCATTTTTCGTTTTCTTTTCTAATAAGATCTTCCAAGATGATCCGACATTTTCGGTATCGACTAAATAAATGATTCGCTGTGGCATTATTTGATCTCCTCTATGGTATAACCAGAACCATATACGCGTGAAACATATTCACTGAATTGTTTATTTTTGATTTCTTCTTCCGACATCGTTGCCTCTTCTCCATAAATATCTTCGGTGACAACTTCTTTCGAGTCATTCACGCTCGGTACGATTACAATATAATAAATGGTATAGTCCGTATTGGCAACGCGATATCGTAAATTATGCATCTCTAAGATACGATCACTATTTCCCTTTTTCTTTGATTTTAAGAACGCCCGGTAGACCGTTTGATTGGAACGCAAAGTGACATTCGCATTATCCTGATTTAATTCGATTCGGAATATATCTTGTTCATGCTCTTCAATATATTTATCAGCCGCTGAATAGATCTTCTTTAAATAAGACTTAGAAATTTTGGATACTGTCGCATATTGATCCGGTAACCCCGAAACCGTGATGGTCGTTGTGGTATGGGTTGGATGAAAATTGTATTGCCGCGCTAAACCCTTATCATACGTAGCCGTGATCTTGACTTGATCGCCATTGGACAGATCCGTATTCGGATCCGCTTCATATTTTACAGACTCCATAAAAGTTCGTGTTCTCTCATTGATATTGGAAGCCGGATTGGTCACGACCAACGTCGCCTTGCCATTTTCCCCTGTATATTCCAAATGCATATTTTGGGTCACATCCACATCGACTTGGCGCATGAAAAAAGCATATCCGATCAATGTCAAGATGGCAATCATGGTCCCCAGACTCACAAAATAGAGCAATTTCTTACGAATTTTTTCATTCATGACTCTATTTTAATCAAAATATTGGGCATTGGCTATAGCTTTAGCGATAAAATCCAACATCGGACGATCCGTTTTTAGCCGTAGGATCTCCTCGGCATTCTTCACACATTCATCCATCATAGCTTTATCTTTTTCCAGATCCCCCAAGACAAAGTTCGGTAATCCGCTTTGACGAACGCCTAAAAAATCACCGGGACCGCGTAATCGCAGATCATATTCTGTAATCGCAAATCCATCCGTGATCGTTTCCAACTTCTTTAAACGTTCAATAGCTTGGGGATCTTTGGAATCCGACAACAACCAACAATAGCCTTGTTTGTTTCCACGAGCTACACGCCCACGCAATTGATGCAGCGTACTCAACCCAAAGCGATGCGCATCATAGATGACCATCATCGTGGCATCGGGCACATCGATGCCTACTTCTATGACCGTGGTTGAAACCAATACATCCAATTCTTTTTGGACAAATTGATTCATGATGGCTTCTTTTTCTTCACTGCTCATTTGCCCATGCAACAAACCAATGCGTCGCTTTTTTAAGGTCTTTTTCATGCCTTCATAGACCTTGATGGCAGAGCGCATCGATACTTCCGTGGAATCTTCAATGGCGGCACAGACCACATAACCCTGACGCCCCTGATCCAACCCTTCTAAAATATCTGGAAGAATGGGTTTCATCGATGTGCCTTTGACATAGGTCGTGATCACTGGTTTTCGATGGGGTGGCATCGTCTTGATATTGGAAATATCCATATTGCCATAGATAAAATGAGCATAGGTACGTGGAATCGGTGTCGCTGACATCATCAAAAAGTCTACATTTTGGCCTTTTTCTAACATCGATCGGCGTTGTCGTACACCAAATCGTTGTTGCTCATCGGCAATGACCAGGCCTAACTTGGCAAACTGCACTTGTTCTTGGAACAAAGCATGGGTCCCTACAAAAATCAACATTTCGCCTGAAGCCATGCCATCTAAAATGACTTGTTTTTCTTTGGCTGAAAGAGCCGATACATACAATTGCACATCAAAGCCCAAAGCTTTCATCTTTTCATAATGTTGACGAGCCAAGATTTCCGTAGGAGCTAAGAAAGCCGATTGATAGCCGGCTAGATAGGAGGCATAAATCGCAGCCATGGCCACGATGGTCTTGCCACAACCCACATCTCCTTGTACCAAACGAAACATCGTTTTACTACTATGCAGATCTTCACATACATCCCGTATGGCACGTTCTTGGTCTTTGGTCAATGGAAACGGCAATTTGTCGATCCAGGCATCGATCAAAGATGCATCAAAGATCTTTGGCTCTTTTGAAGCACTTGTGACTTGATTCTGTGTGGCTTGCATGACACATTGGAAACATAAAAATTCTTCATATTTTAAAGTACGCAAAGCATACGACAAATGTTTTTGATCTTGAGGATGATGTACCCACAACAAAGCTTGGCCATGTTCCAACAAACGATATTGGTCACGATAACGATGAGGAATGACATCTTCGACTTCCTCACGATAGGCCAATGCCGCATCCATGATCTTTTGAAACTCTTTTTGATGCATCTCTTTGGGCAAAGTATAGACAGGGTGCATGCCTGTTTGTTTGGATAAGGGTTCAAAATTATAATTGGTTGCCGTAAATTTGTTCTTGCCTTTGTATTGACCAAAGAGCGTAATGGTTTTGCCAAAGGTAAATTGTTGCGTCCATGGCCGATTGAATAAAGTCACTTCTATTTCTTGATCATACGAAATAACTGTAAATTTCGTCATGGAACGATTCTTCCCAAAACGAATCACACGAGCCGTTTGACAAATCAAGCCTTCAAAACAAACATGATCGTTTTCTTGCCATTGATCATAGGGAATGATTTCGATAGTTTCATAACGAAAGGGATATGTCTCCAACAAATCTTCAACCGAAGCAATTCCCATCTTGGCCAATAATCCTTGGCGTCTACTTGTGAGTTTTAATACGTTTAGATCCATGATCATTCCCTATTCGGTTAACGACATATAACCAAATGCCACTCTCAACAAGACTCAATACAAAATAGATGCCAATCACGATCAAGGCCATGCCCAAAGCCGATGAAAAATGCACTTGCATCCAGGTGACCATGGTCCAGCCAAACCAGGTATTATTGGCTAAGGCCATCGATCGAGCCACACTTTCCAAGGATGTCAAGGCATAGACATTTTTCGTTAGGGTATCCAAACCAACCAACAGGATCAAATAAGCCGTACAACCTTTCCATAACGCAAGCATTTGGGGGTTTTTCTGTTTGGCCAATCGATAATTTACGCCAATTTGTACAGGCATCCACAATAATACAAGCAAGCCATAGATAACTTGTACAAGAATCGCAACGGCATCCGTATTGGTTTGTACATGAAAAGTCAAAAGCACACATTGAAACATAAATTGTACCAAGATGACGATCAAGCCTTCTTTCCATTCGATTTTTCGATGAACATCCCACAATTCCATACATAGTTTATAAAGGCCTACACTCCACAAAACACCAATCAGTAAGACCAAAGGAATATAGTTTGTCGCATGAGCGGCAATGAAAAAATAGGCCAGATCATAGAGGACACTGAGTCCAAAATAATACAAAAAATATTTTATTTTTACCAAATTTATACCTCCAATCGAATTGCTTTGGAATGGGATCCATGCCCAAATGGGGCATGAAAAGACACTGGTATCGCATAGGATTTTGTGATCGTATGTAAGATATCATACTCATTTTCCGCTTCCAATTGGGTAAATTCCCCCAATGTCAAAGAAGCTATTTGATCGATCACGCCCATATCTTCCAATTGCGCAAAGAAAGAACGAATCCGATAGGTATTGCCTGACCGACTTTCCAGATACAATGGAACACCACTCAAATCGGGGAAATACTTGGTTCCTGCCAATTTCAGAAAACAACGAATGTTGCCCCCTAACCCTGCACCGATGCATAGATCATTGGGCTGAAAAGCTAGATACTTCTTAAGATCGGTCTTGTTTTGATTGTTTTTGATTTGAAACAAGACACAAGGTCGATACATCGCTAACACGTTCAATACACAACTCAGATCACTATAGCCATGAAAAATCGCATGACTTTTTGAATAGGTATCCAAATCTAAATAGCGAAGGGTCTCATTGGCTAGATCACCACCCGATACATCAAAGATAAAATCAAAAGATTGAGTCATCCATTCATTAAAAACGGAAGCTCTTTGTTTCGGACTGGCTGTTTGAAAAAGCAAAGGAGATATCTGGACCGTATGGTTCCATGCCTTTAACGCAGCCATGGTAGAATCAAGCGATCCTTCTTTGACTGGATCGGATAATCCCAATAAACCAATTGTTGCCATATCAATCTTGCTCTTTTCTAAATAGGATCCATACAACGATGAGGATGATCCAGACCCACCAATAATGAAAAAAGAGGCCAAACAAAGCAAAGACAATAGAGAAAATAATCAAAAAGGGCAAGCTTACCAAAAAGATGGCTAACCCCGCCAAAATACATGCGATAATGAAAATCAATAGTGCTGTTAACATACAATTTCCTTCCTATATAGTTATTATACTACATCCACTTCTACAATCTGTTCCTGCTCTTTTAAGAGGGCATACCACAATTTCGACCCATCGTTTTCTTCTTCATCTTCCAAACGCACACCGATATACCCACGTTTTTCCAGGATGCTTTTGTTGCGCAATCGCGCAGGTTCATCTTTCATGGAATAATAATAGGGTTCAGGAGTGGTATCAGGACCGTAACAAGGAATGTCCGGATCCAAGGCAAAAACGGCATATAAAATACAAGAGGTTTTGATTTGCCGACAAACCATTTCTTTCGATATATCCAACATGGAGAAAAAAATACCTTTTTGTCGATAGCTTTTGGTTACATAGGCATTGGTAAAAAAGATGACTTCACCAAAAAAGGTTTCTTCTTTTTTACTTTGACAATAGGGATAGTCCAGATCGGGGAAGTAATATTGGCACAATGTATAATATTCCAAATTGGACCAATCGGAATCCAGCGTAATGGCATCATACACACTTTCTTTTTTCAGGACATCATCCAGCGAACCATGCATAAAAGAAAGATCCGCAATAACTTGGTCTTGATCATACACCAACAAGATTCCTCGTTCCAAGCCATTTACGATGGGATAGAAAAGAAAGACATAGATCCATTCATCAATTTGTTCTATATGGACACTTGTCTTTTCACAAAATTCAACATAGGAACATTGTAAAAAAGAACGTAACAAGCTATAAGCTCTTCTCATATATTCTTGTTTATTCATAAAACAACCTTAACATAAAAAGGCCATGAAAAACATGGCCGACACAATTGTCTTGTCGATAGGTGGTGATTTAGATGAACAAGACATCAAATAATTGAAAACCTTGGAAACTCGATAAACTCAGACTGCAAATGCATAGATCTGAGATCGAGTTGTCGCATAAACCATGCGAATTTTACTGTCTTTACTAGACAATATCCGTATGTTTGGTCAATAAATAACGAGCGCTAAAGTAATTGATCAAAGTCAAAATAGCTACTACGGCACATACGATCCAGCCAAAATGCAAGACATAGGACCATACTTGTGCATTGGTCGCATTGACGATCGAATCGATGCGATCGGTATACCATAAGGTCAAACGCATCGATGCAAACAACATCACAAAGAAACCAACAATATATTCAATTACTAACACCAAACGATCATGGTTTGGAAAATGATTGGCAATGGTCGTTGACAATTGGGCCCAAGTAGAAAACCAAACAAACTCTAAGATCAAACCAATGATCAACAATACCCATGCTTGACCAGGTACCTGGTTAAAGAGGATTTGGAAATCGGACCAATCGATCGAACTTGGGTCAAAGACCATACCGGTAAATAAGATAACGACAAACAATACAATTTGATTGATCAAGCCCCAAATCACATAACCCAAGGTATGCGACAACATCAAACCATCAATACTTACAGGCAAGGAATGATAGATATAGCTTTCTTTTTCAAAAGTTCTCGTTTTGAATCGTTTGATAAAACTGATATGGACCATGAATGCAGAAACGATCAATACCACCGAAAAAATAAAATATAAGAGATTCGATAAGAAAGGGATGATATTTTCAAACAAATGGGCCACCAAGATCAATACAAACAACGAGAGATGTAACAGTCCCAAATTCCAACTGACACTTTTCATGTCATATTTAAATATTTTTAGTAACATTTGAAGACCTCCTTGAAATATTCATTGACCGATTGACCATGTTCTTCGCGAATCGCGTCAACGCTCTTTGCCGTTACGATCTTTCCTTCATTGATCATGATCACATCATCCAAGATGCTTTCGACATCAGTGATCAAATGCGTCGAAATCAACAGCGATGAGTTTTCCGTATCAAAATTGGAAAGAATGGTATGCAAGATATAATCACGGGTAGCTGGATCGACACCGCCAATGGGCTCATCCAAAATATAGAGTTTGGCATTTCTAGCCATGCACAAAATCAAAGCCACCTTTTCTTTATTTCCCTTCGATAAAGCTTGCATACGCATATCTTGATCAATATGCAATTCACTCATCATTTCCAAGGCACGATCCAGATCAAAATCCATATAAAAGTCATCATAGAAATTCACAAGATCTCTCACTTTCATCTTTGGATCGTAACATTCTACATCCGGTAAATAGGAAACAAAAGCCTTGGTTTCTACGCCTGGTGCCAACCCATCAATTTCAATGGAACCACTGGTTGGCATCAATAAAGTTTGCATCAATTTCATCAATGTGGTCTTCCCTGAACCATTGGGCCCCAATAAACCAATGATTCGACCATTTTCACACGTGAAACGGATATGATCCAAAGCCACCTTATGACCCGGATATATTTTTGTCAGATCATTACATACAATTTTACTCATCTTTCTCTCCCTCAACTTTCTGGATTGCTTCTATTACCGCTTTGGTATCTAAACCCAAATCATGCATATGTGATAAAAACATTTGAATTTCTGCTTGCGCAAATTCCCTTTTCATTTGTTGGATCCTTTCCTGGTCGTCCGTAATAAATCGACCATTCGTACGTTGTGAAACAACCAATCCCTTTCGTTCCAATTCAGCCATGGCTCGTTGCACCGTATTGGGATTGACACCAATTTCCAATGCCAAAGCCCGAACCGAAGGCAATTGCGAATGCGGCGGATATTTTCCTTTCATGATATCCTTTTCTATATGTTCAACAATTTGTAGATAAATCGGACGTTCTGTGTCCAACTTCCATTTCATGCCTTCACCTCCTGTGTTATTGTATTAATCACTTAGTACACTAATACAATAACACAACGTATAGAAAAGTCAACACAAAAAAAGAAGAAGATCATTCATCCTCTTCTTCCGCATGTAAGATCTTATCGAGATCTTCTAACATTCGTAACAATTCAACCAAGCGATCCTTACCAAACTGTTCCACGACATGTCTATATTTTTTAACCACTGCAGCTCGTTGTTTGTCACATGCCTCTTTTCCATGTTCCGTCAAATACACATAGGTCCCTTCGGACCCATCGCCTTTATAAGCCCGTTCTACTAAGTCTTGTTCTTGCAGTTCATCCACGATTTTTGCAGTTTCCATCATCGAAATCGTCAGATGATTGGATAAATCACGTACAAAGACCTTATCTTGATCGTCTAGGCGCGTTTCTTCTTCAATATAGAATAGCGCCACATAAGCCGGGACCGATAGTCCCATCATACGATGAATCAAAGATGTACGATCTACCGCAAATTTTTGAAACATCAATTCATTGAAAAGATCCAACGTGTCCATGTCTTTTTTATGCATATTTAAACCTCCTTTTGTGGTAATTGAACCAATTGCCATTGGTTATCTTGATAATCAAAGATCGTTAATGAACAATTGGGAACCAACTGAGAAATATGAGGACGAGCCTTGGCAATATCCGGTCGTAAATACTCGATCGTACGAGCAATGACAGCCCCATGACTCACAACCAATACATTGTCTTGATCCGCATATTTTTCCAATGTATGCATGAATCGGTCTCTTGCATCGTCACGATTTTCTCCTCCGCAAAACGCAAAACCAATCCAATCTTGTTCCGGATCCGGTCGTGATACGCCAAATGGATCACCTTCTTTTTTACCAAAAAAGACTTCTCGTAAGCCCTTTTCATACTTGTATGGAATTGGACGATTGGCAATGATATAGTGCATTGTATCCATGGCGCGCTCAGAAGTCGACGAGAGTGCCAACGAAAAAGACTTGTCCATCAACTTGGCACCAATTTCCTTGGCTTGTTGGATACCTTCTGGCTGCAAGGGGCTATCACACCACCCTTGATATAAGCATTTCTTATTAAATAACGTCTTGCCATGACGAACGACATAAAATCTTGTCATATCAAAACCTCCGGATAGCTGACCAAGGACAACTGTCCATCTTCACACGCAATTTTCATCATCGAACAATTCGGCATGATATCGTTATAGTTTGGATCCAGATCATGGATCACCTCTCGTAAGACCGTACCATGACTGACCACCAATACATTTCGATTGCCTACATGTTTGGCAATAGTGATCAAACGACGTTCCACACGCAGACCTGCTTCATCAAAGTTTTCGCCACCCCATGCAGTATAATCCCGTCGTGGACTTTCTAATAGAGGCCGACGATCTCCCCCTTCTAAACTACCAAAACTTATTTCTTTTAGATCTTTGTAGAAAAGTACAGGAAAACGCTCTTGCGTAATGGTCAATAATGTATCACGTGCTCTTTCACTTGTACTAGAAACACCTAAAATAAACTCAATTGGACTGATCTTTTCCGCCATCAATTGCGCTTGATGTACGCCCAAAGGGGTCAAAGGCGAATCCGACCATCCTTGTATCAACTCTTTGACATTAAATAACGTCTGTCCATGTCGGACAATATAGAACATTGTTTTCATAGTTGCATTATAACATGTATATCATTGAATGCCACTTTGGTTGTTTTTAGTATCATTGAAAAAGTTGACTTTATCAACCTTTTATTTACAATCCACAGAAACAAAAAGCCTGTTTCCCAATGAAACAAGCTCTTTTTCAACCGCATCGATCATTCATTATATTTTTTGATAATTGCTTGAAAGACTTTTTGGATCTTTTCTGCTTCCGTACGATCCGCAAAATAGGCATCGGTATTAAAGTAGACGGGTTTTATAGATACATAGATAGCTAACGTCTCATCCGATTTTGTGATGATACGTAAACCCACATAGAAATTTGGTTCTCCCATCATTGTAAAGAATGCCGTTCCACCTAAAATCTGATGAAAGAAAGGTGCCGTCTTTCCTCGATATTTTGCCTCTTCATTTAATATCGAACATTTCTTCACATCCGCAAAAGGATAGTTTCCAACGGTTCCATCTTTGATTTCAAATTGCTTATTGTCTGAATCAAAGACAACACTTCGATATTCTTTTTGCATGAATTTCTCCTTTCCTAGGATCGATGCTTCTTTCTAGTTCTAGTATATCGGAGCTTTATAAAAAAAAGAAGCATGTTTGACCATGCTTCCTATAAAAAATCATCTAAATTTTGATCCGCTAAAGCTAACCAATCCATGCCTTCAGCATCACCCGATAGAATGGATGCTACACTCGATTTAACCTTGGGCGGACACAACCGACCAATCACCTTTCCATTTTTGGTGATCTCGATCTCTTCTTGATGGGATCTTTGAATCAAAGATTCCAAATTGGTTTGTGCTTCTTTCAGCTCTACTTGCATAAATCTTTGACGAATTGAGCAATATGTTTGGCATTCAAGCCATAATGATCCAACAATTCAGCTGGGGTACCGCTTTGTCCAAACGTATCCTGTACACCCATCATATATTGTGGACAACGATCGGTTTCTGAGGCCAATACTTCCGCTACCGCTCCGCCTAAG